>JACSSI010000066.1 GCA_014879345.1 Anaerolineae bacterium
AAAAAGGGCGCGGACAAATTTATCCATGTCTTCTGCTGTACTGATGATGCCACTTCCAGCCCAGCCTTGGGAGGTGTTCCAGTCGGTAAAGTTGGTTAGATTGTTATTGACGGTGTAATAGCCTTGAGAGATGGTGTCTTCTTCTGGAATGTCGGCACCAAGGTAACTGTTTGCCATGCTCAGCGGACTAAAAATGCGTTGTTTGTATAGTTCAGCCAGTGGCTGCTCTGTGATTTGTTCGGCGATAATGCCGAGTAGTATGGAGTTGGTGGCGCTGGCTTGCCAACTTTCTCCTGGTGTGATTTGTATCTCTTCGTCTATGTTTTCCAGAGCTATGTCAATCAATTCTTGTGGGGTGATGTTCTGTTGGATTACTGCCTGATCGTTGGTGTCTATAGCTGGTTGTATAAGGGTTTCTGTGTAATCCGGTATGCCTGAAGTGTTTTGGGCTAGATGCCTTAGTGTAATTTGATTTCCATTTGGGATTTGTGCGGCGATGTCGGGCAGCCAGGTGTTTAGCGGATCGTCTAAGGAAAGTTTTCCTTCTTCTTGTAATTGTAAAATGATAATGTTTGTGAATGTTTCTGTGTTGCCGCCAATTTGCATGGGGGCATTGACCCCGACAGGGGCGTTTGCTTCTATGCTGGCGAGGCCATATGCTTTGAGGTAGGGTTCTTCTAGGCCGTTGACGAGCAGAATGGCTGCGGGTGCATCGCAGTATGTTTCATGGAAGGGGTTTTGTAAGTTGAAGAGCAAGTCATCCCAGGTTTGTGGAGGTGTTGTGTCGATGGCGCCTAGTTCGAGGGTGATGTTGCTGTTTGCTAGATTGAGGTGTAAACGGCCGTTCTCTATCTTATATGTTTCAGCAGTATTGAGTCTTTGGATGAATTGTTGTTCTTCTAGCGGGCATTCGCTTAATGTGGATTTGTCAATTGTGATTGAAATTGTACCGTCGCTGTACTCAATGGAGCCTAAGGCAAAGTTGCAGGGCGTGATGAGTGATATTGAATTTCCCTGAATAAATATTTGGTAATTGTTGGGGTTTCTAATATCTTTTTTCCCGGTTGCCGGATCTGTGATGCTTCCCCATAACCAGGAACCTTCTAATGAAATGGGTTCTGATGAACTGTTATCCTCTTGGTTAGCTACTCCGGTTTCTACACTGATTGTTTCGCCTGATGCCGTTGTTGTTTCAGGTATTGCGGTAGCCAGGGGTCTTGGTGTTCTGGTGGCATCGTCTTTAGGTAAAGTTGGCCGCGCCCCCATAATAGGGGCTTCTGTGGGGGGGATGCTGGTTGTTTCGGTTTCCTGTCCAGTACGGCAGGCAGTGAGCAGAATGAGTGCGAATAAACCGGTTGTTAACAATAACAATTTTGCATGTTGCATAAATGAACTCTCTGAAATAGTTTGGATAGAAAAGTAAAAGATAAAGCGTGGATAACGGCCGTTTCCTACCATTTTCCACGCTCCTGTAATCACCGTTTGATAACGATACTATTTAACCTAATTCAGCTTTCAATTCCGCTAACGCAGTTTTTTCTTTATCACTCACATGCACTGAGCCGATGGTTAAAAACCCACCTTCACGACCTGCTTCGGCCGTTGCTTGTGCCACTGTCATTAGCCAGGCACCAAAACCAGATTTCTCTTCGGGTGTCGCTTTTTCATCCAACACCGCCAGATCATCTTTTAAAATTTTCATAATCTGTACTTTGGGGTCTTGTTGTTTGTCTAGCTCCGGTTGTTCCAGCTTTTCCTTGTTGCTGGATTTTGCCACAATGTCGGCTACGACAGCACTTACTAATTCTTTAGCGGCATCTGGGGCATTTTGTGCCTGGATCGCTTTGAGCATTCCTGCCATTTCTTTCCCCATTGCCGTCACACTTACATCTGCGACCATGATGTACATGCCAGCCATGACAGGGGCTTGTAAAAGTCCTTCCCATTCTTGTTCTGTATAATCTGATTTTGTACTCATTACCTTCTCCATTATAGATTGTTTGAACCAGTTAACAGGTTGCCAATTCTTAAAAAAGAACAGCAAATCCTGATGATGATTGGTTTCTTGTGGGATTTTATCAATCAGGTGTCATAAATAAAAGACCCTGAGTGTTTCTTAGCCAGACACTTATGTGCAGCAGCTATCACTCAGGGTCTTTTGAGGTTTGTATTCCTATCTTTGGATTAAATTATTCTGTGGCAGAGACTTCGTCTGTGGTGGTTGTTTCTGCTTTGACTTCAACAACCTGTCCGGCACGCCAGTTGCTCAATAATTGATCAACTTCACGCCCAGCAATTTCGCGGCTGCCTAACCCGAAGGCCAGGGCGGCAGCAATGGCAACGGCAGCTAACGTGATGCCAAATGCCATATTGACGATGTTTTCAGCCAGTCCCAATTGGCCGAGTGCCATAGCCGCAGCCAGGATGATGATGATGAGTCGGGCAACTGAACCCAGGAAACGGCCGTTTGCCCCAGCGGCGCTCTTCACAATCTTTTGTACCAGATTGGCAATGTACAGCCCTATACCCATGATGACCAGCGCTAACACTGCACTGAAGAAGAAATCAATGATCTGCGTCATAATAAGAGAAATGGCTTGAGATTGCAGCAAATCAGATGCGCCAACTGCCGCAAATAAAATGATGCCAACCATTATGATGTACCCCACCAATTGAGACGGAGATTGTGTACCCGTATAATTGATACCCAATTTAGCCGGCCATTCGTCAAATTTCAGACCAGTCAACACCTCTACGATCAATTGGGAAACCAGTTTGGCAATGAAGTAAGCAATCACCAGAACCAAAATGGCACCAATAAAGGCAGGTAATGCATTCATAATGGTGTTGAGCATTGCCGTTGCTGGCCCAGAGATAGCCGCAATACTCAGTGCATCCAACGCCGCAATTAAGACCATCAGCATAATGGTGACATAGGTCAGTGTTCCCAACAGTTTGGAGAGTGTTTGCTCGCCTGTAAGCCCAACCTTTGACCCTACAGAATCTACGACTTTAACGGCCGTTAACAAACTCGTTACCAACTGCCGCAGCACCCGTGCCATCAACCAGCCAACCAAGAAAATCACAACAGCAGAGACAATATTGGGGAGATATTCAAAAAAGGCGGTGATTGCCTGGGTGAACGGGATGGCAATAGCGCTAATCCCCAACGCATTCAAAATGGATGGTATAAACAGCAAAATCACCAGCCAGAATGTGAGTGTACCTAATGTATCCGTAATAGAGACTTGCTCGTCATCTGTAATGGCACCATGTTTTGTAAGACGTGCATCCAACTTGAGCATCTTGCACAGCTTCACCACAATCGCCCGCAAAATAACAGCAACCACCCAGGCAACGAGACCCAGCACAACTGCACCTATTATCCCGGGGATATAATCTGTCGTGATAATGGTGAGCAGCGGATTGATAGCCGCAGTGATCACAGCCATATTTAGCTGTTGTATGGCGGCCACGATGAAAAACAAAATTACAACCCAGAAAACAATGCTGGCTACCACATTTTCTGCATCGACTTGAGGTAGATCGAAATCCTTACTCAAACGATTCGTAACCTTATCATCGACTTGCACTTTGTTGAGCAGCCGACGGGTCAGACCTCCCAATATTCGAGCCACAATGTATCCCAGGATTAGGATACCAATTGCGGCAAGTAAGTTCATCAAACCTACACCAAAATTTTGTATAAAAAACGCTTGTACTTGTTCGAGTCCCATTTCATTCACTCCTTCCTGAATTAAATTATATAAAACACTGGGCAATGAAATACTGCCACCAAATTTGTTTTAAATTGAGTTATTGAGCAATCCAGCTTTTTGGTTCTTATAGCTGCTCGTCGTGGAATAGTTTGACTTCACCATAAGGAAGAGCATTTTGTCACAGTCTTTGAGTGCGGCTTCGATGGCGGGGATAATGGTATCTTCGTGGTCGCTATCGGTGATTTGGCCTTGGGAAGTGATGATAATGATGTTGGAATTAGAGATTTATTCTAATTATACCATGATTTACTCCTGTGGCTTTTGTGAGAGGTTCTGTTAAAAACTGGAAAAGTGCACGATCCCGATGGTATCAAGAATTGTTGTACAATATCAGGATTATACCTGGTTATAACATTGTCAACAAACTTCATTTGTAACGGCAGTTTCCTTCCCACCTCTTTAATTGTCCCCATTAGCAAGAGTTGGCAGGGTATAAAAGCTGAGTTTCATGAGATTTGGTTAACGCTTTTGGCATCCATGCACCTCTGAGATATAATTCCAAGTCGGCTTAAGAGTACGATGTTATTTCGGCACGACGGCTCTTAGGTCAAAAATCAATTTATGTGGAGGTTCACATGCCGTTAACAGTGGCAGAAAAAGCCGAAATTTTCAAAGAATTTGGAACGCACGAAGGAGACACAGGCTCTCCCGAGGTGCAAATTGCGATGTTTGATCGTCGCATTAAGCAGTTGCAGGAACACCTGAAAGATAACCAGCATGATCAAAGTTCTCGTCGGGGCCTGCTGAAATTAGTTGGCAAGCGGCGTCGTTTGTTGGCTTACCTGCGTAACTCAGATCCAGACCGCTATCGAGAAATTGTTAAGCGCCTGGGCTTGCGTCGTTAAAAAAATTATTAATGAAGTCGGGGGCGAATTGGTTCGCCCCCTTCTTGTTGAGGCTGGGTGTTTCCTGACTCAGATGGTCAGTATTAGGAATTGGGTATTGTCCCATACCAACAATGGGTGTATGAGCCAATCCCCAGTCCCTAACCCCATAGCCTCAACAAAATAGTGCTGTTGAATAAATTGAAAGCGTAAACACATGAGATGGTTTGCTGGCCTGCAAGGTTTCTTGGCGGGTTTGTTTGCTTTCTACATCTTGTTTGCTGAGGTTTGTTTATACAGTTGAGAATAGTCTTTGGAGGCTAAAAATATGTTACCAGAATCAAAATTTTCAACCATTGTCGCTGGTCAGGAAGTTACATTTGCTACAGGCAAATTAGCAGAGCAAGCCGGTGGTGCAGTTACAGTTAGAGTGGGTGATTGCTTGTTGTTTGCTGCAACAACCATGTCTAAAAACGTGCGTGAAGGCTTGGATTTCTTCCCGTTGAGCGTGGACTATGAAGAAAAAATGTACGCTGCGGGTCGCATCCCCGGCAGTTTTTTCCGCCGCGAAGGTCGCCCGACTACAGAAGCGGTGCTGACTTCTCGTTTAATTGACCGTCCGTTACGGCCGTTATTCCCTGATGGTATGCGCAATGAAGTGCAAGTCATCGTCAATACCTTGTCTGCTGATGAATCGAACCAGTTGGATGTGCTGGCTGTCAATGCCGCTAGTGCGGCCATGACTGTATCTGACATTCCCTGGAATGGACCGATTGGCGCCATTCGTGTTGGCTATATTAATGGCGAGTTTGTCGGCAATCCCACGTATCAGCAGATGGCTGACAGCACGCTGGATTTGCGGTTAGCGGCTACCCGTGAAGCGATTATCATGGTAGAAGCGGGTGCAAATGAAGTGCCGGAAGCGCTGATGGTCGAAGCATTGGCCTTTGGTCATGAAGCCTTGCAGCCATTGATCGACGTGCAAGAAGAGATGCGTGCCGCAGTTGGCAAAGAAAAAGCTGTGATTGTGTTGGCAGAGTCTGATCCTGAAGTGGAAACGGCCGTTAAAGCCCGCATTGGTAATCGTATTGCCGAAATTGTGGCTACCCAAACAGCGCGTGATGACCGCAACGAAGCCATGGACGCACTGCGTGAAGAAATTGTCGATAGCTTCTTGGCTGAAGACGAAAATGCAGACGCCAAAGCAATCCGTGAAGTCATTGGGAATGAATTGAAGAAAGCGATTCGTTCTCGTATTTTGTATGAAGGCATTCGCCCCGACGGTCGTAATTACACCACCATCCGTGAGCTTTCATCAGAAGTTGGCATTAGCCCCCGGGCGCATGGTTCCGGTTTGTTCCGTCGGGGACAGACTCAGGTATTGTCACTCGTTTCTTTGGGCACTCCCCGTGAGGCGCAAAAATTAGATGGCCTGAATCCGCAAGAAACCGAACGTTATATGCACCACTATAACTTCCCGCCATTCTCCACAGGCGAAACATGGATGTTACGTGGCCCGAAACGTCGTGAAATTGGGCATGGTGCGCTGGCTGGCAATGCACTGCGTCCTGTCATTCCAACCGAAGAAGAATTCCCCTACGCCATTCGCGTTGTGTCTGAAGTGCTTTCCTCCAACGGTTCCACAAGCCAGGGCAGCGTTTGTGCATCCACATTAGCTTTGATGGATTGTGGTGTGCCAATTAAACGCCCTGTGGCTGGGGTGGCGATGGGTCTTATCTCTGACGGTGAAAAATTTGCTGTGCTCACTGACATTCAGGGTTTGGAAGATCACTTAGGTGACATGGACTTCAAAGTGGCTGGTACGGCTGATGGGATCACAGCCTTGCAAATGGACATCAAAATTGCAGGTTTGACCAAAGAATTGATGGCACAGGCACTGGAACAGGCACGTGCTGGTCGCCTGGAAATTTTGGATTCGATGCTGGCAACTATTGCGGAGCCTCGTTCTGAAATGAGTCCCTTCGCACCGCGTATGCTCACTGTCCATATTTCACCTGACAAGATTGGCGCTGTCATTGGTAAAGGTGGCGCAACCATTCGCAGCTTGGAAGAAACCTACGGGGTTTCTGTGGATATTCAGGAAGACGGCACTATCTTTATTGCTGGTGTGGATGGCGCGAAAGCGGAAGCGGCTGTGGCAACCATCGAAGCGATGACCAAGGAAGCAGAGCCGGGACAAATCTACACGGGCAAAGTTGTCCGCACGACGGATTTTGGTGCGTTTGTGGAGTTCATTCCTGGCACAGATGGTTTGATCCATATTTCGCAGATATCCAGTGAGCATCTGAAACGAGTGGAAGATGCCTTGCAGGTTGGTGACGAATGTATGGTGATGGTTACAGATGTGACGCCAGAAGGGAAAGTACGCCTTTCACGTAAAGCTGTCTTGGAAGGCTGGACGTTGGAAGAAGCACGTGCTAATGACAATCCGCGCAGTGGTGGCGGTAGCGGCGGCAATCGCGGTGGTGGTAATCGTGGCGGCGGCAATCGCGGCGGCGGTAATCGAGGTGGTGGCAATCGTGGTGATGGTGGACGGCGCTAAATTAGCTGTTTATCTAACCAAGTTAGCTGCCTAAATAAAGTTTGATTTGAGGCTCTGGTGGAATTATTTCACCAGGGCTTTTTCTTTGTTATTTGAGTCTGGCAAATCAAGTTCCGAGGAAAATGAGGATAGAGTATAATTTAGTACTTATTCATTGAAAGCGAGTGCCATAAGCATGTCATTACCTGAATTTCGAGAATCACCGCGATGGAGTGCCAATAACAAACGATTTGTCATCATCAGTTTGATGGTGGGGGCTTTGTTGATTGTGTATCGGGTGCGGGGTTTGTTGCTGCCGTTTGTGATGGCGGTTATTTTGGCTTATCTTGTGGAACCGTTGGTCAGGTATGTTCATACAAAAACGCGCATTCCCCGTATTGTGGTAATTGTTGTTATTTATTTGATGATAACGGCCGTTTTAGCAGCCATTCCCATTAGTGCCATTCCCCCTATCGTGGGTCAGGTCAATGTGCTGATTGACAATTTCCCAACCTATATTTTCAAATTGGGTGTGTTCGTGCGTGAGTTGCAAGAGCCGATTGTTATTACAGAAGATATTATTATCCCCTTGGATCAATGGCAATTGGATCAGGCATTTCTGACGGTGGGCAGCAATTTGTTGAATATTGTGCAAGGCTTTGGCGGGCAGACTATCTCGATTTTTAGTAATGTCGTGGGTTGGTCATTGTCCACCATTGGCTGGGTAGTTGTTGTACTTTTTCTTTCATTTTATTTGGTGAAAGATTATGAGCAATTATTTGCTGGACTTTTGAAACTGGCGCCGGAAAATTATCATGGCGACTTGATTCGCTTAAGCAAAGAAATGAGTTTGCTTTGGAACGCTTTCTTACGCGGTCAACTGCTGTTGTGTTTGGTGGTTGCGGGCATTGTATTTATGGTTGCTGTGACATTGGGATTGCCCAGTGCCTTGCTTTTGGCTGCCATTGCCGGTTTGATGGAATTTTTCCCGACAATTGGCCCGATTTTGGCGGCGATACCGGCCGTTATTGTGGGTTATATTCAGGCTGAATCCAGTTGGCTGGGGCAGATTACAGGCCCGTTTTGGTTTGTCGTTATCATTATCATTATCTATGCCATTATTTATCAGACAGAAAATTATGTGCTGCTGCCGCGCATTATTGGTTATCGGCTGCGCTTGCATCCGGTGGTGGTAATTTTAGGCGCCATTGCGGGTGCAAGTATTGCTGGTATTTTGGGCATATTGTTGGCAGCACCGTTTTTGGCAAGTATGCGTCTGATCTTTTCGTATATTTATTGTAAGCTTAGGGATGTAGCCCCGTTCCCTGAGGCAAAACCGGAGTCTTTGTTACAAGATGTTGTCATCCCAGATAAAAGACTGGATGATAGTGGACAGGGCGATTTAGCGACGTAATAAAAATAATCGTAACCTCCCGCAGGTTTTATTCCTCCGGGAGGTTTATTTAAAGGAGAAAATTATGAGCATGAATAATAATTCTGAAATGGATTTAGATGTTATTTCTGAAACAGAGAATTTTGCAGTTTGGCGCAGTCAAGAAGGTGACGGGTTTACCTACCATGTTGAGTTGGGCGGTATTACCCTTCATCTGGAAGATGAGGAATGGGAAGAGTTTGCAGTTCTGATTAAAAGCGTTGATTAAGATGCAGGGGGAAATAAAACCTACTTATATTCCGATGCTTCGGGATATGGCGGCACAGGATCGCCCACGTGAACGATTGCGGCAAGTGGGGCCGGGCGCTGTATCCACGAGTGAATTATTGGCAATTGTCTTGCGTACTGGAACGGGCGGGGAGAATGTGCTGCGATTGGCTGAACGGCTGCTGGCTGAGTTTGGCTCGCTGCCAGGCTTGTCTCGTGCTTCTATCACGGAGTTGATGCATGTGAAGGGTGTGGGTGAGGCGAAGGCTTCAGAGGTGAAGGCGGCTTTGGAATTGGGGCGGCGCTTGATGGCGAGTGCACCTGAGGAACGGCCGTTGGTGAGTTCACCGTCTGACGCAGCCAATTTGCTCATGTCTGAGATGATGTTTTTGGAACAGGAGCATTTACGCCTGATTTTGTTGGACACGCGAAATGGTGTGTTGCAGACACCGACGATTTATGTGGGCAGTTTGAACACGTCTGTGGTACGTATTGGTGAACTGTTCCGGGCGGCGTTGAAGGCGAATGCGGCGGCGATGATTGTGGTGCATAATCATCCATCTGGTGATCCTGCCCCGTCGCCTGAGGATATTCAGGTGACGCGGAAGTTGGTGGAAGCGGGTAAGTTGATGGATATTGAGGTGTTGGATCATATTGTGATTGGACATCAGAAATTTGTGTCGCTGAAGGAACGCGGCTTGGGATTTTCATAACTATGGCACGTTCTGAATTGTTGATTAACGGTAAGCTGGGTGAGCCATTTTATTCTTTTGCAGATGATAAGCAGCGGGTAACGGCCGTTGGCTGGCAGGCATGGTGGTTAGCGGCAGCAGAGGGTGCGCCAAGTTGGAAAAACCGGCAGCCTGTGTTTAGTGACGTAACCCTGGATAATCGGCTGGTGCAGCAGTTGGCGACACCGTTTGGGACGCATGTAGGCGGTTTGTGGCAGCAAGTACCGTCTGCTCCCGGCAACAAGTATGAGCTGATGGTTGAAGCGCAGGCTTGGTCCAGTGATGATGTGACGCCAGGCAGCCAGGTGGAAGCCGGGGATGTCAATATGCAAATTGGCGTTGACCCGACTGGTGGACTGGACCCGGAAAGCCCGTTGGTGGTGTGGAGTCAAAAACATCAACCACTGAGCCGTTGGGAAACGATCCATTTAGCGGCCGATGCTGAGGCTGACATCATTACTATCTATTTGAAATCGGCGCCCTCTTTGCCGAAACGACAGCAGGCGGTATTTTGGCGCAATGCGTTCTTACGTCCGGTGGGTCGCCACAAGCGCAGTGTCAATATTGTGGGGTCAGGTGATACGCACATTTCTTTGGAACCGGAGTATCCCCATCCTGGCGAGATGGTGACGGTGGTAATCTCATCGACACGAGAGCATGAACGGGTGGGTTTGCTGGTGCGTGATCCGAATGAAGTGATAACGGCCGTTACCACCCTAGGCAAAACGCTGGACGGAGAGCGCCATGTCTGGCGGTATGAGTTCAAGACGCAGGCAGATGGCTTGTATGAAATTCGTTTTGTGGGCGACCGGGGCGCACGGATGCTATCTTTGCGGTTGCTGCAAGTGGCACGCGATGTGCAGTTAGTGCCGAGTGACGCTTCGCGGTTGGCATACAAGCGTGTCTACGTGCTGCTGCCCCCGACGGCTGATGTGAACTGGTTTATTGCCGCAGCGAAAGGGGGATTTAACGGCCGTTTTACCATTGGTTTCTCTGCGGATGATGCGGGTATTGGGGATTTAGGTCACAAGCATGTCTTGGCAGTGAATCCACACCATTGGCCTGATGTGTTAACGGCCGTTTGGTTCAAACAGCATTACCCGGGCGTCGAGTTTACACCGCTGGTTGCCAATAAGCCTGAAGATTTAGAAGCATGGTTAAAAGAGTGGCTAGACGATGAGACCCGGCTGTAGCAGTTGGGCTTGAATAGAACTATTCTGCACCGATAAGGGCAATATCTAGTACGTCGATGGCAAAGGTATGGCCTGAGGAAACCAGGCTGACATCCTCGATAAAGCGAGGAGCGGGGAAGCCCTGTCGAGCCAATTCTGCCAGTAAATCCGCTTCATAAAATTGCACGACATTCATGGGCACCTGAATGTGGGCGTCTTGGATGACGGCGCAGGAGATGCAAGCATCTGGCGTATTGGGCGTGATTTCGCCGTTGGCATAGAAGCCTTGCTGCCAAGTGCGCCGGATGCCGTTGTCATCTGTATAGTTGACGCGGATGAACAGGGGGCACTCACTGCCTTGCACCCCACAAACTCCCAATTCCTGTTTAGTTATTTGGAAGGTGAGTTGAAGCAGCAGGGAGGCAAAATCAGTCACGTCCTGGTCAACAACTTGACGCATTCTGACATCGGCATGGCCTATCCCGGTTCTCTCAAAATTCACTGCTAACTCGCCCGCTACTTCTGAGATAAGCGATTGTCCTTTTGGTTCCTCGGGATGCTCAACCTTCCACACGTAAACGGACCAATTTTTCCATAACTCATCAAAACTGCCATTTTGGAGCAGGTTGCGCTCGGTGGTGAGCGGCCCTGTTGGTGCCTTGTTGGCTAATATTTCTGCCCGCTCATTGGCAGCCAGGGGCAAGGTTTCTTTTTGTGCCACAACAGTACCGCTGCCATCTAAAACGGTGACTTGGGTGGATTCATTGTCGACGAGGATGGCATATTGGCCTGATTCGGAAAACAGTGCTTCGCCATGAGGAGTGGTGATGGTGATTAAAAACGGCCGTTCTTGACTCTCCAGGATGTTCAATTGAAGACGGCCGCTGTCGAGATGTGTATTAAGCGTTTGCGCTTCGTCACTGACAGCAAAACGGGGTGTATCGGCTTCTTTGAGGCTTACGTCGGAACGGCTGTAGATTTGCAGACGGGCGATTGGCTGTTCCGCTTCGTTAGAAGTGTAAACGAGCATGGTAGCGGCCGAGGTGGCATCAGTCAATACCCGTTTCTCAGCTTCGATAAATTGCCCTTCTTCTCCAGCCAGCAACACCGTTGACTCGTTATTTTCGTTGTCAACACGCACGGTTCCTTGATTAGCCTGGATGATGGTGTGTAACGGCCGTTTCATGTTTTGTAATGCCGCGTTTACGGTGATGGGGAGCGCGATGGTGGTAATGAGGCAGAGGCTGAAACTGCCCAACATGACAATCCATGCCAGCCGTTGTCGTTCACGGGGTCTAAAATTTGTTTCGTTTGTCATTGCCAGCGCACCGAAAATCTGTGAAATTCTTGTGTGGGTGTTTCCCAAGTCGTGGTTACTTTTTCAACAATGGCTCCCGGAGAACCGATATGGAGATAATCGACAAGTTTCTGCAATGATTCTTCTGATCCTTCTGCAACGACATGCACTGAG
>JACSSI010000981.1 GCA_014879345.1 Anaerolineae bacterium
CCGACAACCCGGCTGTTGGCCGCTCCGCCCAGAAACTCGTGGTTCCATTGCACGCCAGAATCGAGTATCGCCACCGTCCAGCCGGTGCCAGTTGTGCCAGCGGCATGAACCACATCACCCCCAATATGGGGAATGGTGCTGCCCAACGTCGGCGCAGAGAGACGGTCTTCTTGAATGTAGGTGACATCAGGGGATTGGAGCAGTTCTTGCAGGGCAGTTTCGTCTACCGTTAAGGCCATGTAGGGAATAATTTGATATTTGGCGTTGACGGTAACGTCTCCTGATATTGTATTGAGTACGTTTTCTTGTGCCTGGGCAATTTGCCGCTGCTGCTGGTTAACAGCCAGGGGGCTGCGCAGCTCTCCCTCCGGTGTAAAGGAGACATTTAAGCCCACAATAACCCGTACTTCTCCCTGTTCTTGCGCAAGTGCGAGTAATGTTTGCTGATTTGATGCCTGGGCAAGCGTTGGGGCGTCACTGCTGCTCTGTTCATCTGCTGGCTGCACTTCTTTTGGTGGTGGCTCTCCCGGGTTATCAGTCTGGGCAGGTCGCCCGGCCAAGACGGTCATGGGTGCTAACAAAAGCAATATGATGAAACTAAGCATGAGTGAAAAGGTTTTGGTTTTCATAAAAGCTCCTTGGTAAATGGGAGGGCGGACATCTTGTCCGCCCTTCGCGGTCTGGAAGACCGCGCTCCCAGGTTTTCATTCATCGTAGCTTCGGCGTGAACTCAACCGAAATGGTGCACCCTGCTCTCGGGGAACTGCTGGGGCAGGTAATTGGTGCGCTTTTTGCCAACCGTTACTGCGTGCTAATTTATAGTAGCAGATTATCCTGAGAATTTTTGTTTAAATACAGTTATAAATTGACAATTGAGTATGGATGTTTAATAATTACGCCCTCATCTGGAGAGGTGCCGGAGTGGTCGATCGGGGTGCTCTCGAAAAGCATTGTGGCCTTGCGGTCACCGTGGGTTCGAATCCCACCCTCTCCGCCAAAGGAACCCCCGGGAGTTTAAACCTCTCGGGGGTTTGTCTTTTTATGGCTTAAAAAATGGAGTTGACGAGATAGGGGAGCCTGATATAATTTCGCCTGCTTAATCGCAGACCGTTTTTAACTGAGTATCTTTGAAAACAGTCTACTTGAGGGCAAACGGGCGGTTGGCTCAGTTGGTTAGAGCGCTGCGTTGACATCGCAGAGGTCACAAGTTCGAGTCTTGTACCGCCCACCAGAAAATGAAAAGCCACTTGCTCAGGTGGCTTTTTTTGTTGGGAGAAACGGCCGTTTCTCCCAACAATCTCAAGTCATCCATCACATAGCCGAACCCGTCTCATTATGTTATCCTATCTCTCGTGTGGACATTGCAGAAGCAATACGGCCAAATGACCAGAACAAGCACCTTTTCGCACTGATTGCATCACAATTTAATTCAGTTTTACTAGCCACACCAGAAACGGCCGTTACCAGACCCCACACACTTCAGGTAACCATTTCGGGTGTTTTTTGTTTCGACTTAGAAGAAGTAAAAAATATCACAGGAGATTGCGATATCTAGTCTCATAGAGACTAGTCTCTTGGCGAGGTGATCATGGAAAAGGTAAATCTGGCGCAGAAGTTTGGTTTATTTGATGAGTATTGGTCGCCGAAGATTGCAGGCACGTTGAACGGGCAGCATGTTAAGTTGGCGAAGTTAAAGGGCGGCTTCATCTGGCACTGCCATGAAGATGAGGATGAGTTGTTTTTGGTGGTAAAAGGGCGGTTGATTATAAAATTGAGAGATGGTGATATTGAGTTGAATGAAGGGGAGTTTTTGGTGGTGCCGCGCGGTGTAGAGCATAAACCGGTAGCAGATGAGGAAGTCCATGTGCTGCTTTTTGAGCCAATAGACACCTTGAACACGGGCAATGTGCAAAGCGAATTGACGAAGGTTGACCTGGATGAAATTTGAGAATATGAAGTGGGGATTGTTTGACAGGGTAACGGCCGTTTGCTAGAATCTCCCTTGCCATCAGCCCTGTTCGTCTAGCGGCCCAGGACGCGGCCCTCTCAAGGCCGAAACACGAGTTCGAGTCTCGTACGGGGCAT
>JACSSI010000982.1 GCA_014879345.1 Anaerolineae bacterium
CACCCCTGAAGCCAACAGCGCGGCCGTCGCCGAAGTGGCCTGTACCACCAAATGGCGCGATGTGCCCATAAGGGCGTAGATCAACAGCGCCACCACCAGCGTGTACAGACCCGCTTGCGGCGGCAGGCCGGCGATGCCCGCATAAGCCATCGCTTCCGGCACCACCAATCCCCATAATGTCAGGCCTGCGATCAGATCGGCCGATAACCAGCCGCGGTCATAGCGTGGCAGCCAAGTGAAGATAGGCGCAAACCGGGATAACTGAGAGAGATGGGACGAAGATTCGTCAGCTTTTATAGACATATGTTTTATCTAACTTCAATCTTAAGACACAGATAGCCTTTGCTTCTCATCGAAGTCAAAAGATATTTGTGTCGCCAGGAAATATGCTGTAACTCCTACCAGGTCGTGGCAATGCGATCTATAACAAATGCAATTACTATATTCGTCATTTTGACCGCCTCTTTCTGACGCGCCTGTCCATCAGGATGCCAACAGTTTTTGTTTAGCCGAGGCAAATTCCTCATCAGTTAACACACCTGTTTGATGAAGTTGGGCAAGCTGTTGCAGTTGGGCGGTCATATCGCTTGCTGGGGCTTGCTCAACGGGGGTCGCATATTGTGGCGGTGGCGGCGCGTATTGCGGTGAAGCATATTGTTGAGCCTGGGCATCGGCGGCGCCTTGCTGATAGGCCTGGTCATATTGCTGTTGGGCGGCTGCATCTTTCTGCGCCCATTTCTTTTGCTGGTGATGGTGTACAGCGCCGGCCGTACCAGCGACAACGGCCGTTCCCACAACAGCCCGACCCACATTTGCTACGGGTCTTCCCATCATTGCTCTTCTGCGCATCATATCTAAATCTCCTTGTTTTCGGTTAACGTCTCAACTTCGGGCTGATTAAGCAGCCATCTCAACTCTGGTAAATGTCTCCAATGCTTCATTCACGGCTTCAAAGGGGATGCGGTCAAACATGACCATCCGGCCGTTAGCCCTTTGCGCTGCCTCTCCGAATTTGATTGCCCACAGGTTTTCAAACAGGATGAGTCCGGCGGTGGTATTGTTTTCCATCAGTCCGGCGATCATCTCAATATCTTCCACCTGGATAATGCCGCTGATTTCTAATTCAAGCGGATCAAAGATTCGCACTGTCTCGGCATCAAGCTGCTCCATCTCAAACGCCTGGTGCGTCCCATCACTATTCTTGCGGATGACGATCAGGTCTATCACCCGGATGATCTTGTTTTGAACAAGTTCAAGTATCGCCGGTATGATTTCGCCTTTGAACTGGTTGCCCTTGAATTCAAGAGCTAGAAAGTCAACTGGCCCGTATATCATTAGGTTTCTCCTTTTCACCTATTGTTTCAAATCAAAGTAATCGGCAAGATGGCTACTCCTCCGCGAAAGCCGCCATCAGCTCTTCTTCCTGATCAGTGGTCATATTCGAGGCAAATAGCTCAAAGTTAAATCCCTTAAGCTCGGTGATGACCCTGTCTTGGACAGCGTCGCTGGTCAATAAGAACAACGCCGAAGTGCCCTCAGTAACCTTTTCTCGTGACTGCTTAATGAAGTTATCATCAATACCATAGTCGGCCATCTTGCCGCCCAGAGCGCCAAATGCCGCCCCCACTGCCAGGCCAAAGAACGGTACAAAGAAGATCAATCCGAAGAGCATGCCCCAGAAAGCGCCCTGCAGCGCCCCCATGCCGGCCATGTCAACCAGTTGCTTCGTCTTCGGTTTGCTTTTACCCACCGGCCAGGTGACAATCGCGGCATCTTGCAGCTTGATCAGTTGCATTTTCTGCATTTGCTTGATCTTTTCGAGCATCTGCCCGGCGCCTTCAGGTGTGGAAAACTTCAGAGCGGTAAGTGTTGTCATCTCTATCTCCTTTAAGTCTGAAAATGTTCTGTTTACAAGAGGTTATGCCGCTCATTCACTCTTATCGTTTGCTGGTAAGTAAGATTGGCAGATCACTGAAAGAACCGGTAGATGCAGCTCATAGAGCGTGTGCAGCACACCAGCCAGGGCGGTCTGGTCCCTCAACTCACCATCCAGAGTTGTGACCTGGGGATTGTCTTCGCTG
>JACSSI010000983.1 GCA_014879345.1 Anaerolineae bacterium
ACCACGTCTCCCGGTGACAAGACCACACGCAAAACCAAATCAATCAGCTCATCCGCGCCCATACCGGCCAGCAAGCGGTTTCTCGTCACACCTGTGTACGCACTCAGCGCATCCCGCAGATCATTCGATTCTGGGTCAGGGTAAATGTGGAAATATTTACCAGAGGCCAACGCTTCCAGCGCTTTGGGCGACGGGCCATACGGATTCTCGTTAGCATCCAGTTTCACAATATCTTGTGGGTCACGCCCTAATCGTTGTGAAAGCACCTCGAAGGGCAGGATGGGCGTGTAGGCTTCCATTTGGGCGATGTCGGGTCGAATGAAATTATTGGTATTCATAGGTTCCTCGTTTTATTTAACCGCAGAGAGCGCGGAGGGCGCGGAGAAAAGAGTTAGAGATTGTTTACTACGCGCTTGATGCCGCCTTCTTTGAGGCGAATGACGTTAAAGTTTAGGAGCAAACCGAGGCGGAGTTCTGCCAGTTTAAGGTAGGATAAGGTTTGGGCCAAGTGAATATCATCCAGCTTTTTTACGGCTTTTAATTCCACAATCACCAGACCTTCAACCAAAAAATCAAGCCGATACCCTTCATCTAGCTTGATACCTTTATACATAATTGGCAGTGGCTTTTCCCGCTCAAAATGAATACCACGCCGCATCATTTCATGAGCCAGACAAATTTGGTAAGCAGATTCCAACAATCCTGGCCCTAAATACCGATGCACTTCAATTGCCGCGCCAATTATTTCTTTGGTAATCTCATCCTCTTTTCGCAAAGTCAACATGCTTCCTCCTAAATTTCAATGCTCGTTTTCTCTCTTTTTCTCTGCGTTCTCCGCGCTCTCTGCGGTTTAAATCCGCTTCCTCGCCGCATTCGCATGAGCCGTCAACCCCTCTGCCTGCGCGATTTGAGCGGCGATGGGGCTGAGACGGGCGGAGGTGGCATCGTCGAGTTGGATGATGCTGGTGATTTTGACGAAATCCAGGACATTGAGCGGCGAGGCAAAACGGGCGGTACTGCTGGTGGGCATGACATGGCTGGGACCAGCCACATAATCGCCCAGCACTTCAAAACTGCGTTCGCCGATGAACAGTCCGCCCGCATTGGGGATTTTGTCGATGTAGGCTTCGGGATATTTTGTGGCGATGCAGGTGTGTTCGGCGGCAAAATCGCTGGCAAGCTGGCACGCTTCATCGAGATCGGTGGTGATCACGATGCCGCCCTGGTTTTTGAGCGATTGCACGATGATGGCGGCGCGGCTCAGCTCTTCAAGCTGCTTGCCAATTTCGACCTGGACGGCTTCAGCGAAGGTTTGGGAAGGGGTGAAGAGAACGGCCGTTGCCAAGACATCATGTTCCGCTTGAGCCAGTAAATCAGCGGCTACCCAGGCTGGATCCGCACTGTCATCGGCGACAACGGCCGTTTCCGTTGGCCCATACAGCCCGTCAATACCCACAATGCCATAAACCTGCCGTTTAGCTAAGGTGGTAAACAGGCCACCCGCGCCCACCACTTTGTCCACGCGCGGCACACTTTCCGTACCAAAGGCCATAGCGGCGATGGCTTGCGCCCCGCCCAGCATGATCACCGTGTCGATGCCGCAAATGGCGGCGGCGGCCAAAATGACATCCGCCACTTTGCCCGTTTCGCGGTCGGGCGGGGTGGCGACGATGATTTCTTGTACGCCAGCCACCTGCGCCGGAATGACCGACATCAGCAGCGAAGAGGGCAGCGGGGCTGTGCCACCTGGCACGTAAACGCCTACGCGCTTGATGGGCGTAACGCGCTGGCCGAGCGTGCCGCCCATCTCATTGGTCGTCCAGTTGGGCAGGGGTTGCAGTTCGTGGAATTGGCGAATACGGCGGGCGGCAAAGGAAAGCGCTTCGTATAACGAAGTTGAGATGCGTGTCCCTGCCGTTTTAATGTCTGCCGGATCGACCTTGAGTTCTGGCAACTGAACGCCGTCGATTTTCAGTGTCCAGTCGCGCAGAGCCGCGTCTCCTTTGGCTCTCACGTCACGGAGGATGTGGGAAACGGCCGTTTCCGGTGTGGTTCCCTGCCCAAACAAACGATCCAAACTG
>JACSSI010000067.1 GCA_014879345.1 Anaerolineae bacterium
AAATCTCTCTTGTCTCCGTGAATCTCCGTGCCTCCTCTGTGCGCTCTGTGTAACTTAAATAACGGCCGTTTCCATTCTCGCCGCCTCTTTTACACCCTCAATAATACGCACGTAACCCGTGCAGCGGCACAAGTTGCCCAGAATCGACTCGGCGATGTCGTCGTCGGTGGGATTCGGGTTGCGCTGGAGCAGGGCGTGGGCGGAGATGAGGATGCCGGGTGTGCAAAAACCGCACTGTACACCGCCGGATTCCTGGATGGCTTGTTGGATGGGGGCTAAACGGCCGTTTTCCGCCAGCCCTTCGACGGTGACAATCGCCGCACCGTCACATTCAACGGCAAGCACCAGGCAACTGTTCACCGGTTCGCCATTCAGCAGCACCGTACACGCGCCACATTCGCCAGCGGCACAGCCGTTCTTCGTGCCAGTCAGCACCAGCTTCTCGCGCAGCATTTGCAACAGTGTCATGTGCGAAGGCACGGTGAGGCTTTCAGCTTCGTTATTGATTGTGAGAGTTATTGTGTGGTGGGACATAAGGGTGTCTCCTAAAAGTTAGTGCGTAGTACGTAGAACGTAGTACGTAGAAAATACGCACTACGCATTACGCACTACGCACTACGTTCCAAACATCCGTCACAGCCTGCCGTGTGAGATTACGCACCATCTGCTTCCGGTAGCGAGCCGAGCCGCGTGTATCGCTGATGGGCGTACAGGCGTTCATGGCGGCGTTGGCGGCCTGGTCGATGGTGTCTGGGGTGATGGGCTGGTTGGTGAGGATGGCTTCTGCTTCAACGGGAACCAACGGCGTGGGCGCAACGGAAGCCAGCGCCAATCTGAACGTGAAGCCGGATGGCTGATTGGCGTCGGGATAGGCAAAGGCGGTAACACCGACAATAGCCAGGTCGCCCAGGGCGTTGCGGCCTAGTTTGAGGTAACGGCCGTTGCTGCCTACTGGCAAAATGGGAAAGGTGATGGCGGTAACAATATCGCCGGGATTGAGCGCCGTTTTGCCGGGGCCTTTGAAGAAATGGGTGAGGGGGAGGTGGAAACGGCCGTTTACGCCATTGACCTCTAAAACACTACCCATAACAATACAGGCGCCGGTCGTGTCTCCGGCAGGGGAACCGTTGCACAGGTTGCCCACAATGGTGGCGCGGCTGCGTAACTGGTAGCTGGCGACAGTGCGGGCGGCTTCGGCGAGAAGTGGGTAATGGGCGTTCACCTCTGGCGAAGCGATGACTTTGTTCATGTTCACCGCCGCCCCGATGCGCAGTCCATTATCGGGATCAAACGAAATCTCGCCCATCCCTTCAAACTGCTTGACATCGACGAGGTAGCTGTCCGACCACGCCCCGTCGCGCATACGCACAAAGGTATCGGTTCCGCCTAAAAACGGCCGTGCTTTGCCCTCGTGTTGCGCCAAAAATTGGGAGGCTTCCAGTAGCGACCTGGGCTTGACATAATCAAATTCGGGTAAACCAGGGGATGGTTCATGCATGAGCGTGTCCTCCGTGGAAAAGTGAGAAACTAAACTGCAAAATAAGCCTGTCAAATAAAAAAGTGCGACCCGCTTTTTTATGGAACTTAAGGAAATAAACCGGTAATCGTGTCATGCCCGCGAAGGCGGGCATCCACAGGTGTTAGCAAATGGATTCCCACATTCAGCCTGCCCTCGTGTAGACGGGGGTGAGAATGACAAGTCTATTACCGAAATAATTTTTTAACATTCATCAAAAAGCGAGTCGTACCTTTGAACAGAGTAACTTCAGATTAATTATTTTTTGCCAATGCTAATTCTGCTGCGTGCAGCGTATTTTGCATCAACATAGCAATTGTCATAGGCCCAACGCCGCCCGGAACAGGTGTAATTGCCCCGGCCACTTCCTTCGCTGAGTCAAAATCAACATCACCCACCAACCGATAACCCCGTTTTGCGTTTGGATCATCAATACGATTGATGCCAACATCAATGACGGCACAGCCTGGCTTTAGCATGTCGCCAGTAATCATATTGGCCCACCCAATCGCGGCCACCACAATATCAGCTTTTTGCAAGTGTGCCTTCAAATCTTTGGTACGACTGTGGCAAATAGTCACGGTTGCATCAGCTTTTTGCAGGAGCATCGCCATTGGCAGCCCCACAATATTTGAGCGACCCACAATCACAGCTTCAGCACCGCTCGTTTTAATACCAGATTTTTCCAACAGCACCATGCAGCCATAAGGGGTACAGGGAATAAACAAAGGATTCCGTCCCTTCATTGCCAACCGACCAATGTTGACAGGGTGAAAGCCATCTACATCCTTACCCAAATCAATCGCATTTAGTACCGCTTCTTCATCCAAATGCTTGGGTAAGGGGAGTTGAACTAAAATCCCGTTAATGGTCGGGTCAGCGTTTAATTCGCCTACTAATCCTTCCACTTCTGCCTGCGTGGCATCGGCCGGAAGCGTGTGTCCAATCGAGCGAATTCCTAGCTGTTCACAGGTCTTTTGCTTGCTGCGGACATACGTGGCTGAGGCGGGATCTTCACCAACCAGCACTGTTGCTAAACCTGGGGTGTAACCGTGTTCAGCTTTCATTTTGGCAACGGCTTCTTTTACTTCTTCTTTGACTTGTTTAGCAATTTCCGTTCCATCAATAATTTTTGCGCTCATTTTTCTTGTCCTTTATTAAAGAAATAGTGGGTAAAAAACAAAAAGACCCCCGTGTTGAACATAGCGGAGGCCTTAAAATAGTTAATGGTCGAAACAACAGCGATTATTATTCTGGCAGTAACTTGGTTCCCATGAATTTATCGAGCCAGATCCCTAAAAAACAAGCTAAGGCGAGTGACGTAAAGAATGTATAGCCAAAGCCATAAGTTAAGTAATCAGTGCCAATAGCCATCATAATTAAAAATGTGGCAGCCACACCAAAAACAATTGAAATCACAGCGAGAATTAAGCGTTTAATCAGCATAGTTGTTAGCCTCCAAGAATGTTTCTTTAGGAATTATAGTAATTTTTATCACAAATGAAGCAAAAGGCCAAAGGTTTATATACGTTACGCGACGGGATTTCCATCCAAGATTTCTTTTACATGTCGCGTTAAATCATCTGGTGAGATAGGCTTTGTCAGGTATTTGGTTGCACCTACGCGCAGCCCTTTGTTGATGCTGTCGAGGTCTGTTTTTGCACTTAACATAATGACAGGAAGTTGGGAGGTTTCTTTACGTTGCCGTAACTCCTCGCAGACAGAAAAGCCGTCCATACCAGGCATCATCACATCGAGCAAAATGATATCTGGTTGACTGGCTTGCACTTTCTCCAAAGCATCAAACCCATCTTCTGCCTCAGACACGTTAAAACCTGCTCTCACGAGCATTAAGCGCAAGAGCGTTCGTGCCATTGGTTCATCATCGACAATTAAAACCGATTGAGTCAAACCATCTCCAAATCTGCTAACATAAATTTGAGGCATAGTACCCAATCCCTATTGTAGTCGATTCTTTTATTGAGGCAATTATAGTTATGTTTTTTATGACAATTAATCGGGTAATTTACCGGTTAATGGCAGATGCAGTTCAAGTCCTTCACGGGCAATGAGTGTGCGGGGAAATATGTTCCTGGCTTTTTGAGCAATTTGTACTACAGATGAATCATTCATATCTGGTGAAAAATGGAATAGAGCTAAATTTTTCACGTGTGATTCCAGGGCAACTTGTGCGGCTTCTAACCAGGTGCTGTGCCCCCATTCACGGCGCATGTTTCTTTCATCCAGGGTAGCGAAGTGTGAATCGTGAACGAGGAGGTCTGCGCCTTCTGCTAGTTTGAGCACACCGGGGTCAAAGCCTTCATCCTCATGACCCACATCACTGCAATAGGCGAATACGGTGCCTTCGTTTTCAATGCGAAAGCCGAGGCAGCCGCCTGGGTGGTTCATAATTGCCACTTGCACCCGGGTTTTGTCGCCGATGATCAGGGTTTCGTTGTCATCTACTTCTTTAACGATTAAATCTGCTGGCAGAGCTTTATAAGCAAAGGGCAGATAGGGTTCCATGAATTGGCCCGATACAATTTCTTCTAGCCGCTGTCCCACCCGTTTGCGTCCTACCAGGATAAAGCGGTTGGTACGCCCCCAGATAGGGGAGAAGAAGGGGAAGCCTTGAATATGATCCCAATGGGTGTGGCTGATGAGGATATTGCCCATGATCCTGCCCGGATTTTCTTTGAGTAGATGGCGGCCTAACGGTAAAATGCCGGTTCCTGCATCCAGAATAATGAGCTGGTCGTCTGAGGTGCGTACTTCAATACAGGATGTGTTACCGCCAACTTCGATGGTATCTCGGCCGGGCGTCGGGATCGTACCGCGTACTCCCCAAAATCGGATATACAATAGATTTTTCCTTTGGTAATTTGATGTTTGTGTTTGTTTGGACTGTGTTTTTAGTATAGCAAATTGATCTGGCTGAATTCAATCACAAAAAGATTACCGCAAATCTTTCAATATTTCGAGTGCGCCTAAACGGCCGCTGGCACCCATGATACCGCCGCCGGGGTGCGTGCCGGAGCCGCATTGGTAATAACCTTTGATGGGGGTGCGATAGTCGCCCCAACCAGGAGCAGGACGCAGGAAGAAGAGTTGTTGCAGGGAAAGTTCGCCCTGGAAGATGTTGCCTTCGCTGAGGCCGGTAACGCGCTCGATGTCGAGCGGGGTCATGACCTGGCGGTGGAGGATGATGTCTTTGATGTTGGGCGCGTATTCGGCGATGGTGTCGATAACGGTGTCGCCGAAGGCTTCGCGGCGCTCGTCCCAGTTGCCCTGCGCGAGGTGGTAGGGGGCGTATTGCACGAAGCAGGACATGACGTGTTTGCCGGGAGGTGCCATGTCGGGGTCGATGAGGGAGGGGATGATCATGTCGATATACGGCCGTTTTGAAAACTCCCCATATTTGGCATCATCATAAGCGCGTTCGAGGTAGTCTATGGACGGACTAATCGAGATGGCCCCGCGCAAATGGGGGCCGAAGCCGGGCAGGGAGGTGAAGTTGGGCAGGCCATCGAGCGCCAGGTTTACTTTGGCGCTGGAACCGCGATAGCGGAACTTTTTGATGGCGGTGACAAAATCGGCGGGCAACTCTTTCTCGTCTAGCAGATTGAGGAAGGTTTGGCGCGGATCGAGCGATGACGCGACCACATCAGCGTAGAGTTCATCTCCGTTTTGTAAAGCGACTCCGATGGAACGGCCGTTTTTCACAATCACCTCAGCCACGGGCGCATCCGTCCGAATTTCCGCACCGAGGGAACGGGCGGAACGGGCGATGGCTTCTGGCACGGAACCTGTGCCGCCCTTGGCAAACCCCCAGGCGCGGAATACGCCGTCAATCTCGCCCATGTAGTGATGGAGCAACACATAGGCGGTGCCGGGCGAACGCGGCCCCAAAAAAGTGCCGATGATGCCGCTGGCTGACATGGTGGCCTTGAGCGCTTCCGTCTCAAACCATTCATCGAGAAAATCGGCGGAACTCATCACCATCAGTTTGATGAAGGCGTGTAGCTTTTCATCTTCCAGGCCGAGGAAATGGCGGCCAAGCTGTGCCATATCGAGGGGGCGCAGTTTGCGCGGGTCGAGGCTGCTGATGTCGGGCGGCACGGTTCCCAGGATGGGTTTGACGGCTTTTGCCATGTGGTACATGAGCTGGCCGTAATCGTCGTAAGTGTCGGCGTCGCGTTTGGAGTGACGGGCGATTTCGCGGTACGTTTTGGCGTGGTCGCCCCAGCGCACGAGGTAGTCGTCGTTGGGCATCGGGGTGAAGGTGCTTTCTAGCGGCAGAATGGTGAGGCCGTGTTTGGCAAGCTCTAATCCGCGGATAATTTCGGGGCGCAACAGGCTGACCACGTAGGAGAAAACTGTGTATTTGAAGCCGGGATACACCTCTTCGGTGACGGTGGCGCCGCCTAAAATGGGGCGCTTTTCCAGCACGACGACTTTTTTGCCGGCTTTGGCGAGGTAGGCGGCGGCGATGAGGCCATTGTGTCCACCGCCGATGATGATAGCATCATATTTTTGGCTCATGGTAGTTTCTCGTTATTTTAGGGGACACTGATACGGGTGAACACTGATGTTTTTTCTTCGCAGTGTTATGCTGAATCAGCGTCAAGTTTTTAGCCGTTGTCATGCTTTTTTCCGTTTGGGATCGAAAAATGGTTTTTTGACGACTTGGGCGGCGATGGGCAAGGGCGTATGCTCGACGCTCATTTGAATGAGGATATCGGTGCCGATGGCGGCGAATTCGGGCTTGATGGTGGCGAGGGCGATGTAGCGTTTGAGAATGGGCGAGAAGCAGCCGCTGGTAGCGTAGCCGATTTGTTGAAGGCCGCTGCGATTGCGTCGTGATTTGGCAAAGAGGGGGACGCTGCTGCGCCATGCTTCATGCGGCACGGCGGGGGGCAGGTTGACTTTGGCGAAGGCGGCGGAGAGATCGAGGTAGTCGATTTCAATGCCAACAGTGGCCCAGCGGGAGCCTTTTTCTTTTTCACGGGTGAGGGCGGAACGGCCGTTAAAATTCATCGGCTTCTTCAAGTCCACACTCCAGCCCAAATCCAGTTCAAATGGTGAAGATTTTTGGCTGGGAATGCGGGCATGACGGGCGGGCGTGTAATCGACATCGATCATGAGCAATCCCGCTTCGATGCGGGCGATGTCGAGCGCCAGAATGCCAGCAGGCGTGATTTCGTACCCTGCGCCCGCTGCCATGAGTGCGTCCCAGACCGCTTCGGCGTCGGCGGTTGGCAGCCATAGCTCGTAGCCCAGGTCGCCTGTGTAGCCGGTGCGGGATATGTGGAGGGAACGGCCGTTTATCGTCCCATCCATCACGTAAAAATATTTTAGACTGGTGAGTTGCTCTTTCTCCGCCACAAGCGTTAGCAAAATATCTCTGGAAAGCGGCCCTTGCAACGCCAAGGCTGCCAGTTCCGCAGAAATATCGGTGATAGTCACATCCATACCAAAGGCGGTGTCTTCAAACCAACGCAGATTGGGTTCAGCGGCCGTGATGCGGAACGTGCTTTCATCCAGTCGAGAAACCGTGCCATCGTCGATGACCATGCCGTCATCGTTGCACCAGGTGGTGTAGAGGACTTGGCCGATTTTGCATGTGCTGGCGTTGCGCGTGATGAGACGGTTGACGAACTTTTCGGCGTCTTGGCCCTGGATGAGATATTTGTAGAGGGGAGAAACATCAATAAGGGCGGCGGCGTTGCGAATGGCGTAATATTCGCGGTCGTGGCTCAGTTCATATTTGCCAGCGGCGGCGTAACCAGCCCAATTGCGCCAGTTGAGGCTTTCGCAAAGGGCTTCGGTACGGTTGTGAAACGGAGTTCCTATCATGGTAATTCCTGCTTACAGGTGATGGATAGAAAGTTTTGAAGGGGGATTGTAATTGTCAATTGTTAATTGTCAATTGTTAATTGCTAACTGGGGGAAACGGCCGTTATGGATGCCATCGAATTATGATCAAAAAAGCCCGTCTAAAGGGACGGGCTTTAATAAATTCGGTAATAAATGTGAGATTAAGCGGCGCGTTCTGTGGAATGGCTGCGAATGACACGTTCAACACTGTCGAGCAGTTCTTGAGGGCCAAATGGTTTGGTGATGTAATCGTCAACCCGGGCGATGTGCAGCCCTAATACGCGGTCAATGCTCTGCGCTTTAGCGGTGACAACGATGACGGGGATGTCTCGCATGTTTTCAGATGCTTTCATTTTTTGATAGACTTCCCATCCGTCCATTTCTGGCATCATTAAGTCGAGTAATACGAGGTCTGGCTTGATATCGCCAATTTTTTGAAGGCCTTCGTGTCCCCCAACCGCTCCGGTAACATCAAACTTGCTTCGCCCCAAGATGAGCTTAACGAGTTCGATCATTTCCAGCTCGTCTTCAATACATACAACTTTTTTGCGATCTTCTTCCATTATGTGTTCCTCAGTCGTATTCACAAAGGAGTGTCGTTTTGCACTTTTCCCCAGATGCCCTTAAAGAGTATCACAAGGGGAATATGTTGTCTACATTTTTATACTAAAGTAAGGGGGCATTGTTGACATTCATCTTACGGTTTGGCATAATCCACGACAGTTCAAATAGTAAAAAGCTTTGATAGAGACGAGTAGGTTGAATTTTGTTTGGGTAGCGAATCTGTACATGGTGAAAGGCAGATGCAAACGGTTCAGTGAAAATCCCTCTGGAGCTGCTGACTGAAAGTTGGGAATCAGTATACAGTTTATAGTGGACAGTGTTCAGTGTTTAGTGTTCAGTAAACAGATGGGCTGGTTCAGGAAATGAGTAGGCTCAGTCGGATTGATCCCACGTTAACGGGATAGCGACAATAAGCGATTTTGCCGTTGTCGAGCGAGTGTCTGGTTTTACCAGAAATTTGGGTGGTACCGCGGAGATTTTACGCCTTCGTCCCTGTTTGGGATGAGGGCGTTTTTTGTTGGTAGTTGATTAGTCGGATAGTCGATTAGTCGGATAGTCCTTGTGCTGTCCGACTACTTGACTACCAGACTACCTGACTAAGCAACTAAGAGAGTAAGAGACTAGGTGACTACATGACTGATTTATTGTTTTTGACGGATGCGTATATACGGGAATTTGAGGCTGTGGTGACGGCGCAGGTGGAGGGTGGTGTGGTGTTGGATCGCACAGCTTTTTATCCGGGCGGCGGCGGGCAGCCTTGTGATGTTGGCAGCTTGCAGGCTGGTGAAATGACCTGGGATGTGGTGAAGGTGCAAAAGGTGAATGGTGAGGTGGTGCATGGTGTGGCTGGTGATCTGCCAGAAGTGGGAACGGCCGTTACTGGCAAGCTAGACTGGGAACGGCGTTACCAGCTTATGCGCACCCACACGGCGATGCACATTCTCTGTGGCGTGGTCTGGCGCGATTATGGGGCGCAGGTGACGGGCGGCAATATGGAGCCTCTGCAAGGGCGTATGGATTTTGAATTTGAGACGATGCAGCAGGAGTTGGTGGCTGAAATAGAAACGGCCGTTAATAGTGAAGTGTTTGCGGAGCGGGACGTGCGGGTGCAGATTTTGCCCCGTGAAGAAGCGTTCCAGATACCTGACCTGATTCGCACGAAAATCAACTTGTTGCCCGAGGGCATTTCGGAAGTGCGTATTGTGGAATTGGTCGGTCTCGATTTGCAGGCTGACGGTGGGACGCATGTTAACAATACCAGCGAGGTAGGCATCATAAAGATTGTGGATTACAAGAGCAAGGGGAAGATTAACAAGCGGATTTATGTGGAGCTTGTTTAACAAAGATTGAAGATTAAAGATTTCTGGCATCGACGCGACAAATCTTCAATCTTCAATCTTTAATCTTTAATTATTGAGTGGCTATGCGTTTCCTTATTCATGAACAGCCGTATGAGAAGCCAATCATGGCGGGTGAGTACCGGTATGAATTGGATGGACAGCCGACGGGCGCGGTGGAGAGTTGGCGTTTGACTTCGGCGGCTGAGGGCTACCGGTTTTTGCGAGTCGATTTGGATGCGCGGGCGGCGGCTTCGGGGCATACGTATTTGTATCATGCGCTGGTGAACGCGGCCGGGCAGGTTGAGCGGTTGCAGTTTCGCTTTTGGACGCAGGTGAGCGGCGGGTTGCAGGTAGCGGGTGATGTGGTTTTGGACGAAACGGCCGTTTCTGCCACGCGCACCGTGAATGGCAAAGTATCTGAGCAAGTTTTAGAGCTGCCCAAAGGGTATCGTTTCTGGTTTCCGTCGGTGGCGGGATTGCATTTTGCTGGCTGGCGCGGGGCTGAACCGAAAACGGCCGTTACCCTAAACGGCAAAGTGGGCGATGAAAACACCTTAGCGATCCAGGTGGTTGATTTTGAATATTTTATGATGATTACCGATTTTATGGAGATGGAGGCAGCGGGAAGAGTGCGCCAATACGTACCCTGTAAATTGTCGTGGGGTGAGGGCAACTGGCGTATCATTCAACGAGACGCGGACAATGGGTGGCCGTTGGGGATGATGAGAGATGATGGGTTAACGGCCGTTGCGTCTCGATACATTCGCTATAGTTGAAAGTGTGCTACTATGAAGATAATTGGCCTGATTTGGCTGGATCAATATGTTGAAAAATTACTTACCAAACATGGCGTAGCCCAGTATGAAGTGGAAGACATTTTTTATAGACATCCACGTATTGAGAAGGCTGGCAGAGGCCATGTGCAAGGTGAAAATTTATATCGAGCATTAGGTCAAACCGAAGACGGTCGTTATTTGATTGTCATTTTTATTTTCAAACCGTCAGAGCAGAAAGCATTAGTTATCAGTGCGCGAGATATGGATCGCAAGGAGCGCAAACGATATGGACGATAAAAATAAGTTACCTCAAGATGAGTTACCAGAAGAATTTGCTTCATTAGAAGAAGCTGGTGAATTTTGGGATGCTCATAGCACGGCTGATTACGAAGATATATTTGAGCCAGTTGAATTTGAAATTGACTTACCCCCACGATTGGGCAAACGAATAGTCTTGGCGGCTGATTTGGCTGATAAGCTGAGTGAAGTGGCTAAACAACAAGGTGTTTCCACAGAAACGTTAGCGAATTTGTGGCTTCAAGAAAGGCTAGTACATGCTACAAGTTGATTTGTAGTGTGTGAGCTAACGCCATGAAATGGCAAGATGTCAGAAAACAATATCCTGATACATGGCTTCTCATTGAAGCCCTTGATGCCCATACAATAGATGAGAAACGACGTATTGTTGAAAATCTCAGTGAGATTAATCCGTATACCGAGTTTTTCATGGCAATGAATGATTTTGCTGCAATTCATAAGCAAGAACCAAATCGAGAAATGTATGTCGTGCATACTGTGAACGAAGAAATTAAGATCAAGGTGCGTTTTGGTAAAGCATTTGGTTATTGGCAAAGGAGAATTCGGCGGGGATAACGGCCGTTTAGTAATTCGTAATCGTAAAAAGGAAGCAAATTTATGGCAGTTCCAGATTATCAATCAATCATGTTGCCGCTTTTGCAATTTGCGGGTGACAAACAAGAACATTCTTTGAGAGAAACAATCGAAGCATTAGCTGAGGTGTTTTCGTTGTCAGACGAGGATAGAAAACAGCTTCTTCCAAGTGGACGTCAGGCCACTTTCGATAATCGTGTAGGGTGGGCAAGAACCTATCTGGCAAAAGCTGGTTTGTTGCAAACGCCACGTCGTGGGTACTATCGAATTTCAGATCAAGGATTAAAAGTTTTACAGCAAAAACCCGGCAAAATTGACAACGCATTTTTACGACAATATCCGGAATTCATTGCATTTCAGGCTAAGCGGGTAATGCCCGAAGAGACTGATAATAATCAGGAAGATGATTCAACAAAAACCCCAGAGGAAATAATGGAAGAAGCTTACCAACAAGTTCGGCAAGATTTGGCTACAGAACTGTTGGAGATGGTGCGAGATTATTCACCAGCTTTTTTTGAGAGATTAGTTGTCGATTTGCTTGTCAAAATGGGGTATGGCGGTACACGAAAAGAGGCTGGTAAAGCGATTGGCACCAGCGGTGATGAAGGAATTGATGGCATCATTAACGAAGATCGACTTGGCTTGGACATCGTTTATATTCAGGCGAAGCGTTGGCAAAACACAGTGACTCGGCCTGAAATTCAAAAATTTGCAGGCGCATTACAGGGTCAGCGTGCTAAAAAAGGAATATTTATTACTACATCCAATTTTTCGGATGGCGCAAGAGATTATGTGTCCCGCATAGATTCAAAAATTGTTTTGATAGATGGCGACACCTTGTCACAATTGATGATTGATTACAATGTCGGGGTAAATACAGTGGCATCTTATGATCTAAAACGCATTGATCTCGACTATTTTACCGAGGCTTAATGAAACATTATCTGATATTTCCTAAGCGAATTACAACGGCCGTTCTCAGACAAAAATCTGCGCAATCTGTGTAATCTGTGGATGGCCTAATCGTCAATCGGAAATCAAAAATCTAAAATCAAAACCATCCCATACCAATATGGAGAAAAGAATGACCTTCAACGACGTATCAAATAAACCGGATTTCATCAAACAAGAACACGAAATCCTCGAATTTTGGAAACAAACCGACGCCTTCAACGAACTGCGTCGCCTGCGGGCAGAAAC
>JACSSI010000068.1 GCA_014879345.1 Anaerolineae bacterium
GTGGTGATTTTCCAACTCTTCTTCCGTTCCATGTCCAGCGCCATGCTTGGCTTTTCCGGTTACGAAGTAATCCCGGCCAGTGGTAAACATGCTGCTCGCCCCAAATGGAAAGTTATCAACACCGCCCTCACCCTCGCCGCCATCTTCCTCATTGGCACTGGCATTTTCCAGCTCTTTGGCGCCTACCAATGGGACATTCCCGCCACCGAAGGCTACAGCACATTGCTGATTGAATATGAAATTCTAGCCGTGCAAACAATGGGAGAAGGTGTCTCCCAAGATGACATTGTTGTAACAAACGCAGATGTAGTCGCAGCCGAAGTCCTGTATGCGGAAGATTATGCCTCCCATGCCCTGTCTGGCCCCGCAGGCTCACCCGTGCCAATACCAAATGAAATCACCAGTCAAGAATCAGAAGAGGTAATCGAAACCCTCTCTTATAATCTCGCCCTTTCACGGACAATCACAGAATCACTGACGGGGACTAGAGGTGCTACATTTCTGGTAATAGCTGGCACGTTGTTAGCGATTATTTTGTTGTTGGCACAGGGAGGTGGTTATGTTGGCGGCTCGGCGGTAGCTGCCAACGCGGCGCGTTTGGGCAGAATGCCCGGCTTTTTCCAGGATGATCGCATTGGCATCGCAGTCATTTGGGCTGTCTCCGCAATGCTTATCCCCATCATCCGTGAAGTGGTGGTGGTGGAGGCGTATTATGCCTTCGGCTTTGTCAGTGCCTTTGTCATTACCAGTACCACCGTCTTCTTTGTGCGGCCAGATGCCATGAAAGAACGTGGCATTGAGCCGGGATCATCAGAAGCAAAATCTTTGCGGTTTGCCGGACTGCGCGGCATGATTGCCAGCTATTTTATGCTTGCGGTGCTGCTCACTCAAAAAACGGATGCCCTCCCAGCTATCATCGCTTTTGGCACTGTCATCACGCTGTTCCAGCTTTATTACGCAAACGGGAAGATAAAACGTTCTCAAGAAAAAGTGACTTTGCCAGACTTCAAACCTGGCGCCCAAGAACGCACTTACGTCAATGGTGTCCAACGCGCCCATGATGATGCCCGTCAACAAGGTGTTGTCGATGCTGTGCTGAGTCTCATTGAAGATGGCTCTTTTGCCAAGTTTAATGTGGGGCCAGAACGTATCATCACGTTGGTTTGTTACCTCTACAATGTCGATCATGCGCTGTTTGCGCTTCATGGTGAACATCACGAGCGCATTGAGGAACCAAGCCTTGAATTGGAAGCAACTTATAATGCGGCTTTAAATGAACGGGATAAGATTCTGCGACAAGTTGAAATCTATTCACATTATGGCATTTTCATGTTCATTTATAACTACTCTATTAACTGGATTGATCCTGAAAAAGGGCGAGATGAAACGATTGTGCAGCGAGCTATGCTGGATATTCTCTTCCCATTGACGGATCACGCTGAAATTTGGGAAGAGTTTTGCGCGTTCAAACCTCAATTTTATCCGGAACCTATTTGGCAGTTCTCCCGTCGGCGTTATGTGTGGGCGAAGGATCAATGGCCCAATTTGAGCGCCCGTTTGACGACGATTTGGACGTTACAAGATTTCGATTTAATCTCAAAAGATATAAAAATTGACACTGTCATTTCTGTGGCTGATGGCAAGCAAAAAATGCGTGTCAGAATTCCAACGCAACCTTCAGAAGAAGGCATTTGGGATTCCAAAACTGAAACGGAAGAGTAACGGTTATGAAATTATTACTGGACAAACTGGGTTTGCAAGCTGTCAATCAGGGAAGTTGTGTCGGCCCTGATGGCTGGCTGGATACGAAGGGACCTGTTCTCACTTCTTACAATCCGACGACGGCCGAACCGATTGCCGCTATTGTACAAACGACGCCAGCAGCGTATGAGCAAGTTGTTGCCCACGCGCAAACTGCTTTCAAAAGCTGGCAAGAAATGCCTGCGCCCAAACGGGGATTGATGGTGCGTGATTTGGGTGTGGCGCTGCGAGAGCAGATCGAGCCATTGGGTGAGCTGATCAGCCTGGAGATGGGCAAGATTCGGGCAGAAGGTATTGGAGAGGTGCAGGAAGCTGTTGATATTTGTGATTTTGCGGTGGGGCTTTCCCGCCAGCTTTATGGCCTGACGATGCACTCGGAACGGCCGTTTCACCGGATGTATGAACAGTGGCACCCACTCGGTCCCATTGGCGTGATTACAGCCTTCAACTTTCCCGCCGCCGTGTGGGCGTGGAATTCTGCCATTGCCGCCGTCTGCGGCGACATGACCATTTGGAAACCGTCTGAACTTTCCTCGCTGGTGGCAGTGGCGGTGCAGCACATTGCCAACCGTGTTATGGCCGACTATGGTGTGAGTGGTGTCTTTAGCCTGGTGACGGGCGCGGGTGACATTGGCAAACTGATGACAGAAGATACACGCCTGCCGTTGATTTCGTTCACAGGTTCCATTCCTACAGGGCGCAAGGTGGCGCAAACGGTAGCGGGACGGCTGGGACGGTCGCTGCTGGAGTTGGGAGGCAACAACGCCATCATTGTGGAAAAGGATGCGGATTTAGACCTGGTGGTGCGCGGCGTTTTGTTTGGGGCAGTCGGCACTTCAGGGCAGCGCTGCACCTCAACGCGCCGGCTTATCATGCACCAGGATATTGCCAATGAGCTAACTGAACGGCTGGTAAAGGTGTACCAGCAGGTTCCGCTTGGCGACCCTCTGACTGAAGGGGTTTTGATGGGGCCATTGGTGACGGAAACGGCCGTTGCCCACATGCAAGCCGCCCTCAAACAAGCCCAGCAAGAAGGTGGCACAATCCTGACCGGCGGCAGCACCCGGCCAGACCTCGGCCCTCAATTCGTCGAGCCGACCATCGTCAAAATGCCTGCCCAATCCCCCGTCGTAAAAACCGAAACCTTTGCCCCCATTCTCTACTTGCTGACCTACGAAACCCTGGAAGAAGCCATCGCCCTGCACAACGGCGTGCCGCAGGGACTCTCCAGCGCCATTTTCACCGACTCTATGCGCACGGCTGAAGCCTTCCTGAGCGCAGCCGGCTCCGACTGCGGCATCGCCAATGTCAACATCGGCACCTCAGGTGCAGAAATTGGCGGCGCGTTTGGCGGTGAAAAGGAAACAGGTGGCGGGCGTGAATCCGGGTCAGATGCGTGGAAAGCCTACATGCGTCGGCAAACAAATACACTCAATTGGAGCCGTGATTTGCCCCTGGCACAGGGCATTCAATTCGGTGAGGGGTAGACAAGGCGTCTGGCGAAAATTTAATTTCAGTCGAGTAAAAGGGCGATTCGTTACTCTTTAAAAATTAAATCGGGTAATGAATTTATCCCTCCCGCGAAGGCGGGAGTCCAATCAGTAGATTCCCGCCTTCGCGGGAATGACAGGGTTACTTGATTATTTTTAAACTGCAATGAACCGCTCTTTTTTTATGAAACAGCGTTATGCCGTCGCCAGCGCCGAATAATAATCCACGCCGCCATGCCCACAGCAATAATTAGAGAAACAAAGGTCGCAATCGCCATATTGAGCTGCATAAAACCAAAGTCAACCATACGGCTGTCCAGGCGTACTAATTCCAAAAGCGTCCGCCCAATCGCGTAAAAGATAAGGTAGAGTGCCATCACTTCCCCATCGAGTAATTTGCTGGAATAGCGCTTAACCAGAAAATACAACACCAGGAAAGCAAGCAAACTCCACAAAGATTCGTAAAGAAAAGCCGGATGGAACTGCTCAAATTCAGCAAAAGCTGGCAAGCGGAAATTGGGGGCGATGGTAACAGCCCAGGGCAAATCAGTGGGCGCACCATACAGTTCCTGGTTGAAAAAGTTGCCCCAGCGGCCAAAAACCTGCCCTAATGCCAGGCCAACCACAGCCAAATCAGCCCAGGGCAACATCGGTATTTTTGCCCGCCGCGCATAGATAAACAACCCTAAAAGGCCGCCTAAAATGCCACCATAAATCCCCAGGCCGCCATTACGCACATTGATAAGCTGGTACGGGTTTCGGAAATAATCCATGGGCGATTCGATGCCAAAGGCAGCCATGCTGGGAGATGGCGTGAGCACATGGTAAAGCCGGGCACCAATTACCGCAAAAATAAGCACCCAAATCAAGCCGTTCCACACGTGGTCTGGATTCCAAATGCGCCAGGGTGCATCCATAATCCAACTCTCTTTGACTTTTGGCTGGTCATAGAGCTTTTCCTGAACGATTTGAATGCCCGCTTTGTTTAGGCCAGTGTTTTTAGGGTTATAACCCCACACAAAGAGCAATTCGCCCATCGTTGTGATTTTGTGTTTGGTGAGGGTTTGGCTGAGTTCTTCGGGTAAATCGAGGATGGACAGGGGTTGTTTACGGATGTTAAAGCGGACTTCTTTGGTGAAAACGGCCGTTCCCCGCTCATCGGCCAATCGTGACACCACATACGCACCCAGCGCAATCCCGCCAACAATACAAATACCATACCAATACACCTCAAACCCACTTCCCAAAGAAAAAGCCACCCGATCCGGCGTCTGTCCTGTAGCAAGATGGTAAATATACAATCCCCCGGCAATCGCCAAAAATAAACCAATTAAAATCCAGTAAAACTCAACTTTTCTTTTTTTCTTCGGGGCATTCACACTTTGATTAACAGTCATATATTTATTTGGACCACAAACGGTTAAGCATCCGCTGGGGCATCTTCCTCTTTATCTTCAGAAATGATTTCCGTTTGTGCCGCTTCCGGTTCCTCTTGCTGCGCCAATCGGCCATACTGTTTCCATACATGGAACATCCGCTGCCCCACCGTAATGTAAGTAATAAATGCCAAAATAACGACAGCCACACTTGGGAAATCTAGAATCAGCAAAATCATCATCAACACATATCGTTCCACACGGCTGCCAATGCCCACCTTGGCCTCCATACCCAACGATTCAGCCTTACCCCGAGAATAACTCACCATGAGCGAGCCTGTTATCGCCAAATAAGATAATCCCAACATCACAGAATCATCCAGTTTCAAATAATAGGCAATAAAACCGCCAAACAAAATAATTTCCGCCAACCGATCCAAAGTTGAATCAAGAAAAGCGCCAAATCCACCTTGTTTGCGCCCCAATTTGCGTGCCAGCGAGCCATCCAAGGCATCCAAAGGAGCTAAAATCACCATGGCAATCCCGGCCCAACGCATCTCACCAATTGCCACCAGATAGGCTAAAAAGAAATGAGCCAACATGCCCACAACCGTTAGCAAATCAGGTGATACATGATATTTTGCTAAAAATGTCACCACCGGGTCAATAATCCCAACCGTTTTCTTTCGTAACACATCAGTTAGCGTTGGTTTTTCTTGTGGTATTTTATCTGTTGCTTCCGGTTCCATATCCTATTCTCTCTTCTTTAAATCACTAGGTTTGTAAAGATTTTTGTAGTCATTCCAGAAATATTGGCATTTACCAGTCTATTATTAGACTTTTGTCGTCTTCATTGAAGACAGAAGGCGATGCTATCGAATCAGTCGTTGCCTGTCAAGCAAAAATACAGGACTTCTTCCTAAAAGCAGCAGATTTATAAGCCACTGTCACCCTCAAACATACAAATGGCGTGACAACCAATGACTTTTGTCATGAGCAATCATGCAATCTGTCACTGTCACCATGAACCCAAGCAACTTACAATAATTCAGGTACTTTACGCTATCTATTCCTGTTTCATGATCAAATTCTACAGGTGAATTTCATCAAACCCAGGTCAATTTAAGTAAATTTGTTAATAATGACACAGCAACATACTACAAGTTGTTCGTGTCCAGAATTGTGTTGTCTAAGGAGAGTTGTTATGACTAAACAAATGATTACCCTTGATGGGAATGAAGCTGCTGCTCGTGTGGCCCATAAGGTCAACGAAGTTATCGCCATCTACCCCATTACCCCTTCGTCACCCATGGGTGAATTTGCAGATCAATATTCTGCCGAGGGTCAACCGAACATATGGGGTTCTGTTCCCATGGTCGTGGAAATGCAGGCCGAAGGTGGCGCTGCGGGGGCTGTTCATGGTGCTTTGCAAGCCGGTGCGTTGACGACTACGTTTACCGCTTCTCAGGGCTTACTGCTGATGATCCCCAATATGTACAAAATCGCGGGTGAACTAACCTCGACTGTGTTCCACATTGCAGCCCGGTCTCTTGCCGCCCAAGCCTTGTCCATTTTTGGCGACCATTCTGACGTAATGGCCGCTCGTAATACTGGGTGGGCAATGTTGGCTTCTAATTCTGTGCAAGAAGTCCATGACTTTGCGCTCATCGCTTCCGCAGCTACATTGGAAGCTCGCCTGCCGTTCCTACACTTCTTTGATGGTTTCCGCACATCTCACGAAATTAACAAAATAGAACTGCTGGATGAAGAAGTAATGCGTGCCATGATCAATGACGAGCTTGTTCGCGCTCACCGTGATCGGGGACTCACCCCAGATCATCCAGTGCTACGTGGCACTGCCCAAAACCCGGATGTCTACTTCCAGGCTCGGGAAAGTGTGAATCCATTCTACAATGCTACACCGGAAATTGTGCAGAATGTGATGAATAAGTTTGCGGAATTAACCGGTCGTCAATACCGCTTGTTTGACTATACCGGTGCGCCAGACGCAGAACGTATTATTGTCATTATGGGTTCTGGTGCGGAAACAGCACAAGAAACAGCCGATTACTTAGCAGCACAAGGCGAGAAGGTTGGTGTGTTAACTGTTCGTTTATACCGTCCATTCTCTGTGGAAGCATTTCTCGGGGCTTTGCCATCCACCACTAAATCTATCGCCGTGTTAGACCGCACAAAGGAACCGGGTGGTCCTGGTGAACCGATGTATTTGGATGTGGTAACGGCCGTTGCCCAATCTATGGCCGATGACAACCCACCATTCGCCGTATTCCCCAAAATTTTTGGCGGCCGGTACGGTCTCTCTTCCAAAGAATTCACCCCAGCCATGGTCAAAGCTATCTTCGACGAAGCTGCCAAAGCCAAACCCAAAAACGGCTTCACCATCGGTATCAACGACGACGTCACCTTCACCAGCCTGGAATGGGACAACTCATTCGACATTGGAGCCGATAATGTGGTGCGCGGCATCTTCTACGGCCTCGGTTCCGACGGTACAGTGGGTGCCAACAAAAACTCCATCAAAATCATTGGTGAAGACACCGACAACTACGCCCAGGCATACTTCGTCTACGACTCCAAAAAATCTGGCTCCGTCACCATGTCCCATCTTCGCTTCGGGCCACAACCTATTCGCGCCCCCTATCTTGTCAACAACGCAAACTTTGTAGCTTGTCACCAATTCAGCTTCCTGGAGCGTTATGACATGCTTAGTAACGCAAAAACAGGGGCAACCTTCTTACTCAACAGCCCCTACGGGCCAGATGACGTATGGGACAAACTCCCCAACGCCATGCAACAACAAATCATCGACAAAAAGATTAAATTCTATGTCCTCGATGGTTACGAAGTCGCCAGAGAAACCGGCATGGGGCAGCGTATCAATACCATCATGCAAACAGGCTTCTTCGCCTTGAGCGGTGTGCTGCCCACTGACGAAGCCATCGCTGCCATCAAGTACGCCATTCAAAAGACCTACAGCAAACGAGGCAACGCGGTCGTTGAAGCCAACTACGCTGCTGTAGACGGCGCTCTGGCCCATATGCACCAGGTCAAAGTTCCGGCGACGGCTACCAGCACCTTCGAGCGCCCCCCCATCATTCCAGACTATGCACCGGAATTTGTGCAATCCGTCACCGCCCGTATCATTGAAGGGCTAGGGGATACGCTGCCAGTGAGTGCCATGCCTATTGACGGCACCTACCCCACCGACACCACTAAATGGGAAAAACGGAATATTTCTATCGAAATTCCGGTATGGGATCCAGATATTTGTATCCAATGTGGTAAATGTGCGCTGGTCTGTCCGCACGGTGTCATTCGCATGAAAGTGTATGGGCAAGACAAACTCGAAGGCGCTCCTGAAACCTTCAAGTCTGCCCCAGCACGGTATAAAGAATTCAAAGACGACCTGTTCACCTTACAAGTTGCCCCCGAAGATTGCACCGGCTGCACCCTCTGTGTGGAAGTCTGCCCGGTCAAGAACAAAACGCAGCCAAAATTCAAAGCCATCAACATGGCCGACCAAATTCCGCTGCGCGAGCCTGAAAAAGCAAACTGGGAATTCTTTGAGACCCTGCCACAAGTTGACCGCAGTATTATTCCAGTCAATCAGGTTAAATACTCCCAATTGCTGGAGCCGCTGTTTGAGTTCTCTGGCGCTTGCGCTGGTTGCGGGGAAACACCCTACATTAAACTGCTCACCCAACTCTACGGCGACCGTTCCATCATCGCAAATGCCACAGGCTGTTCCTCCATTTATGGCGGCAACTTGCCCACCACACCCTATGCTCAAAATGATGCGGGACGCGGTATTGCCTGGTCTAACTCTTTGTTTGAAGACAACGCTGAGTTCGGTTTTGGTATGCGCGTGGCTTTAGACCAACGCATCGAAGCTGCAACTGAAATGCTGCGCGAACTGCGTGAAGAGATCGGTTCTGAACTGGCTGACTCCATCCTCTTTGCTGAACAACTCGACGAAGCTGGCATCAATGAACAACGCGCCCGCCTCGAAGTGCTGAAAACACGCATTGCCGAAATTCTTCCAGCAGCAGAAAAGAAATCGAAGCTGGAGAACTTGCTCAACATGGCTGATGTCCTGGCTAAGAAGAGTGTGTGGATTGTTGGTGGTGATGGCTGGGCTTATGACATTGGTTATGGTGGTCTGGATCATGTTCTGGCTTCCGGCCGTAACGTTAATGTGCTGGTCTTGGACACGGAAGTTTACTCCAATACTGGTGGTCAGATGTCTAAAGCGACTCCACGTGGGGCTGTGGCTAAGTTTGCCGCTGCTGGTAAGGCTGCTGCCAAAAAGGATTTGGGCATGTTGGCTGTCAGCTATGGCAGTATCTATGTGGCTCGTGTGGCGATGGGCGCGAATGATGCACAAACTATCAAAGCATTCATTGAAGCAGAAGCTTATGATGGCCCTTCCCTTATCATGGCGTACAGTCACTGTGTGGCGCATGGTTATGACATGAAATTCGGTTTGCAGCAACAGCAAGCTGCTGTTGATTCTGCTCACTGGCCGCTATTCCGCTACAATCCAGACCTGGAAATGGAAGGCAAGAACCCATTCATGCTGGATTCACGCGCACCGAAGATTTCTTTGGATCAATACATCTACCGCGAAGGGCGTTACCGTATGTTGACCAAATCCCATCCTGAACGAGCTGCCAAACTATTGGAACTGGCTCAAGGTGATGTGGACAAACGTTGGAAACAATATTCGGAAATGGCTCAGAAAAACGGCAATAAATAAAAATATGGCATCGAATTAACACTGATTAACGCGAATTATTTGACCTTTTTAACAAGAATTCGTGTTAATTTGTGGCAATTCGATGCTATTTATAAAGGAGAATCGTCATGGATCTGACTACCAATTATCTTGGTATGACTTTGAAAAACCCGCTGGTGCCTTCCTCTTCGCCGTTGATGCGGACATTGGAAAACCTACGCGCAATGGAAGATGCTGGAGCGGCGGCTGTTGTGCTGCACTCTCTGTTTGAAGAACAAATTACCCAAGAAAGCCACACGCTGAATCATTACCTGACACAAGGTGTGGAAAGTTATTCTGAAGCGCTTTCTTATTTCCCCGAAGCATCTGAATATAAAACGGGGCCAGATGAATATCTGGAACATATCCAAAAAGCGAAACGCTCGTTGGATATTCCGGTGATTGCCAGTTTGAATGGTGTTTCGACTGGCGGTTGGGTGAAATATGCCAAGCAGATTGAGGAAGCTGGCGCTGATGCGCTGGAACTGAATGTGTACTATATCCCCACCGACCCGCATCTGACGGGTAATGAAGTGGAGCAGATTTATTTGGATGTGTTGACGGATGTGAAAACGGCCGTTTCTCTGCCCATCACGATGAAACTCAACCCCTACTTCAGTTCAATGGCTCACATGGCTCGCAATTTGGCTGATGTCGGCGCGGATGGTCTCGTTCTGTTCAATCGCTTCTACCAACCAGACCTCGACCTGGAAAACCTGGAAGTGGTGCCGAACTTGAAGCTGAGTACCTCTACGGAGCTGCGTTTGCCGCTGCGTTGGATTGCTATCCTATATGGCAAAGTCAATGCTGATTTGGCGTTGACAACCGGTGTCCATACCGTGACTGACGTTTTGAAAGGCGTTGCTGCCGGCGCGGCAATTACCATGCTTGCTTCTGAACTGCTGCGCAATGGCATCGGTCGTCTCCAAGTCTTAAAGTTGGGCATGGAAGAATGGCTCGAAGAAAACGAATATGAATCGTTGGCTCAATTGCAAGGCAGCCTCAGCCAGATCAACTGTGCTGAACCGGCCGCTTTTGAACGGGCTAATTATATGCGTGTTCTGAGTTCATATGCTCCGGATTATCCATAGAAGAGCAGTAAACAGTGATCAGTTTTTAGTGATCAGTCAATAACTATTTTTGGAAGGCTTCTCGATGTTCGGGGAGCCTTTTTTTGTGGTGACGACGGATTTGGTGTTTACACAATGCCTGTTTTACAATAGACGCAGACAAATTTTATATTCACAACGGAGTGGGGTCATGTTTAAGAAAATTTTGGTACCGTTGGATGGATCGCAGCTTTCAGAATTTGCATTGAATCCGGCGCTGGCGTTGGCGCAGGCAAATAAGGCAGAGTTGATTTTGATGAGCGCCATCATGGATAAAGAGATGGTGGAGGTGGAAGTAGATGAATATTACGAAACATCGGCTTCCTCACTGACGCCGCCCAATACCATGCCGATGCGGGCACGTATGGAGAATTATCTCGACAGTATTGCCGAAACCCGTGCAGGCATTGGTGTACCAATCCGAACGCTGGTGCTGGAGGGGGATGCGGCGAGTTGTGTGGTGGAAACGGCCGTTTCCCTGCAACCAAACCTCATCATCATGGGCACACACGGCCGTTCTGGCGTTTCCCGGCTTTTGCTGGGCAGTGTCACCCAGAAGGTGTGGCACCAGGCACCTTGCCCCGTGATGGCAGTGCGTGATGCCCAACCCATCAAAAATATCCTGATGCCCATCGACCAGGAGTTGTTGGCTGAACATGCCCTCGATCCTGGTTTTGCCATCGGCAGTGCTTTGTCTGCTCAGGTTCATTTGCTGATTGTTTCTCAAGATTCAGCCCTGATGCACGGCGATGATATTGAAATCGCGCCCGGTGAAAAGCCTTTCAGCCAAAAGCTGGCTGAAGATATGTATAATCAAGAAGGTGCCTATCTGGTAGACCTGGAAGAAAGATATGGCACGGTAAAACCGATAACGGCCGTTCGTGGTGGCAAAGAAGAAGATGTCATCCTGGCATATGCGGCAGAAAATAACATAGACCTAATCGTTTGTCGTTCTAGCAATCGACGCTGGTTCCAAACCAGCATCAGCGATAAAGTCATGCGGGATAGTCAAAGCTCCTTATTGGTGCTGAAAAGATAAATTTAAGGAACAATAAACCAACTTATGTCTGAATACATGGAAATCGAAACAGAAATTGATGACGACGATCTAACGATGTACATCCGCACCAATCTCAAACTAGCTCCTGGCGAACCAGAGGAATACGATTCATTAGAAGCCCTGGAAGAAGGCTCCCCCGTCGCCCAAGCGCTTGCCATGATCGACGGCATCGCCCACCTGACCATCGACGGTAAAAACATGGTTTTAGTGCGTGAACCAGATGCACCCTGGCACAGCCTCGTTGGTGATATTTCTGCGGCGTTGAAAGATTTCTTTTTGTAAGAACTAGCCCCTGGAGACCATGACAAAAATACCAGAGGTAAAACTTTAAAAGTCTGAATATTCACGTTTATAATCTCATCATGTTAAACATACTCATTCATCATAAAAAGGAGGTGAGAGCTATGTTATTTTTGCCGCGAACAGAAGGCCAGGGATTAGCAGAGTATGCGATGGTAATCGGTTTAGTGGCAGTGGTAATCGTCGCAATTCTGACAGTGTTTGGACCCCAGGTTGGCAATATGTTTAGCCGCGTCACCCGAGGCTTCGTACAATAATTTTTTAT
>JACSSI010000984.1 GCA_014879345.1 Anaerolineae bacterium
TAGTAACAAAAATATGGCTAATGGGAACAAAACCCTATTTTAGCAACCAATAACAAAATGCGGTATACGTTTGTACAAACATATACCGCATGATAGAAACCAAGTTAAATGAAAACGGCCGTTTATGCGGCTGCTTCGTCTGTTGATGCGTCTTCTAAGTCCAGATGTGCGCCAGCAGCTTCCTTAACCTCATCATGTTGTTCCAAAACATGACGCAGTTTTTCTTCATCCTCATTGGAGAGAGAAGTCTGGTAGACATGCCCACCAAATTTTGCCATTTCCGGCAAAACCTTATCTTCGGTGGCTTCAATCACCAACAAAAATATAGCAGAGCCACCAATTTCCAAGGAATTCCCCACATCCTTGATGAATTGGTTATCAATACCTAAATCGGTACCCTTACTAAAAAGGCGAGAAAGCAAAGCGGTAAACAGACCCCAAAACAGCGGGCCGCCAAAAATCAAACCAATCAAAAAGCCCCAGAAGAAACCCCAGGTGGTTACCGTGCCTTTGTATTTTTTTTCCAACGTCTGCGTAACCTTGACTTTGCCTTTTTCATCTTTAACAGCAAAGGCGGCATCTTCTAACTTCAAAACCTGTTGTTTTTGCAGGTTGCCCAACTCGTTAAATGCCTGGGAACCACTTTGTTGATCATCGTAAGTTATTGCAATTAATGTACTCATATTTTATCTCCTTAAAAGTTGAATATTTGTTCGACTAGATTAAACCATTTTCCCATACTTCCCAAGTTTAGGAAACATAAAGCAAAAAATTCAAACACAAATAAAATGCGCATCGATTATTAACGTCAAGCGAGTTGTAGCGAAAGCGTTACCACAATCCAAATCATTATGACATCATCATTTTGGATACAGCTACACCGATAGTCACCCCTAGTTGAATCGTCAATGTTAATAAAATGGTATTAAGCGGGAACGGCAAAATAAGAATCAGCGCAGTACGCCACCAGGACAGATCATAAGTGCTCTTGATAGCCTGGTAAGCTGCTGCCAAAAACCACAGCGTCACAAAAGTGGCTGGAACAACCAGTCCGGGAATGATTTCCGCCGAATAGAGGATGAATGGAGCGAAGGCCAACCCCATCAACCCCAAATAATCGCCCATCTTTTCAACTTTTGCCCCAAACGCCTTCGCCACATAATAACCAATAAAACCATAGGTTAACCAGGCAAACAGGTTTGACGTAATAAAAGTGATACCTGTAAACAAGATGCCTGCTGGTGAACGATAACCAGACATCCAACCTAACACCTTCCAAAAAAGATCGTAAAGTGTTGAGAACCAATCAGCGAAATTAGCATTATTGGCAGCCGCATTGGTGTAGACCGACAACTCTGTGATGGCCGTGTAAAGCGATGACTCAAACGCACTCACCTGAGACATGGAGGCTGAATTTAACGCCGCCCCAATCATCTGAGCCACAGACGCGATAATGAGAATCACAAGCAATATGCCAAAGCCACGTCGGGAGGGAATGGGCGCCTCATTAACGGCCTTATAGCCTTGTGTACGTAACAATAAAGCGTTTATGATGGCACGGACCGAGCCGCGCATAAATCCATTATCAAACAGTCCGGTATTACTTGTTTCGTCCATAAAATTACCCTCTCAACCATCAATGACCCAATGCTTCTTTGAATAAAACAATGCAGAATTATAGCAACAAAAGAACCTTTCCCGTATTTTTATTGGCTGCCACATACTCATGTGCTTGTTGGGCTTCTTGAATGGGAAATGTCGAGTCAATAATGGGGTTCAACTCGCCTGCTGTCAACGCGGGCCAAAAGCGCTGGCTAAACTGTTGGGTAATTTCAATTTTTTCAGCCAATGATCGACTGCGCAGCGTGGAACCTACGATTTTCAGGCGCTTGCGCAAAAGCAAGCCGACGCTCATCTCCCCATTCTGACCACCCAGCAAGCCGATATTGACCAGTCGGCCAAATTGTGCCAGAGCCTGCACATTACGTTGCAAGTAACTGCCACCCACTGGATCCAATATGACATCGACTCCTTTGCCATTGGTGGCTTCTTGAACGGCCGTTAAGAAATCTTCTTC
>JACSSI010000985.1 GCA_014879345.1 Anaerolineae bacterium
ATTTAATGCCAATTCGTATTGGCAAGACTTTTGTAGTCTGCTTTGTTACACAAAAACTAACCGCACCCCTTTGCCTCTTGCCCCTTTGCCACCTCCCCACTTTATGGTACGATTTTGCCATTCGTTGCGTGCATCACAAAAAGGAAAATTCCTAATGAATGAACTACTGCAATTCACCGACATTCCCAAAACAGAAAATACCATTATGATTCTTGGCTGGCGTGAATGGGCAGATGCGGGTTCCATTTCCTCTGGCTTACCCCAATACCTCATCGACACCACCCATGCCCGGAAAATCGGCCAGATCAGTTCCGATGGCTTTTATATCTTCCAAATTCCAGGAACCCATCATTTGGTACGCCCCAGAATCCGTCTGGAAGACGGCTACCGCCAGGAGATTGAAGAGCCGCGTAACGAGTTTTATTACACTCAAGTTGGCGAACGGGGTGTTGTCATCTTTTTGGGCGATGAACCCCACATGAACGTTCAGCGATACGCCCGCGCCCTTTTCGATGCCGTAAAACTGTTGGGTGCCACCTATTTAGTCGGTGTTGCTGGTGTCTACGGGCCGACGCCCTATGATAAAGACCGTCAAGTTTCCTGCATTTACAGCTTGCCGCGCATGAGGGCAGAGCTAGAAGATTATGCGCTCAATTTCTCCAATTACGAAGGTGGTTCCAGCATCGGTTCCTTCCTGGTGAGCGCGGCTGAAGGCGAGAATCTGCCCTTCATTGTCTTGTATGGCTTTGTCCCTGCCTATGATTTTGCCCGATCCGCAATCCAGCCACAAGGCATTCAAATCGAGAATGACTTTAAAGCATGGTACGACATCATGCGCCGCTTAAATCATATGTTTGATCTACATTTGGATCTCTCCGAATTAGGCCAGCGTACCGAAGAAATGATTCAAACCATCGATGAAAAAATCGAAGAAATGAAAGAAGAAAATTCAGAATTAGATATCGAAGGGTATCTAAAACAGTTAAACGAAGAATTTATTGAAACCCCATTTTTGCCACTGGATGATGTGTGGGAGCAAGGGCTTCGTGGTCTATTTGATGACTTAGATGAATAGTTTTCCTTTCACACCCTGTTTTTATGAAACAAGCGTATCTCGGTATTAAATTTTACGCAGATCAGCGTAATCGGCCGCTTATTGAAATGATAACGGCCGTTCTCACTCAAGCTGGCTGGACAACACAAGTCATCGTGCGGGATGTGGAGCAGTGGGGCGCGGTGCAGTTGACCCCGCAGGCGTTGATGGCACGGACGTTTGCTGTTATTGAAGCCAGTGACATGGCTGTGATTGATTTGACGGAGAAAGGAGTGGGACTTGGCATTGAAGCAGGCTATGCCTTTGCCAAAGGCATTCCCGTTATGACGATTGCGCGAGCGGGGTCTGATATTTCCACGACACTGCGCGGCATTTCCAAAGCAGTATGTCTCTACCGGAACGAAGCTGATCTCGTTGCATGTTTTCGTGAGCGATTGGCGCTGTAGACGTTCAACTTTTTAGAAAAGTTGAACGTCTTGGCTGTATGGAGGTTTTATGACGCAGGCGATTCTGGACGTAGCCATCGTGGGCGGGGGCGTGTCTGGTGTGTATTCTGGGTGGCGGCTGCTGACATCTGATTTGTCTAGCAGCCCACTAAAACGATATGCAGATGAAGCCGGACGCTTAAATGTTCATGTTTATGAGCTAAGTGACCGCATTGGCGGCCGACTCATATCGCTCGACCCCCCGGAAATGAGCGGCATCAAGGCTGAGTTTGGCGGGATGCGTTACCTCACCAATCAGCCGCTCGTCTGCAATCTCATTGATAAGTTGGGACTGGAAACACGGCCGTTTTCCGTTTCAGGTGACGAAAATATTTATTATTTACGGGGTCAGCATTTACGACAACGTGATTTCGCCAGCCCTGCCCGTGTTCCCTACCGCCTCAGTTGGCAGGAGCAGGGCAAAACACCCGGCCAACTCATCGCGGCGGCGATTGATACCCTTATTCCCGGCGCAGCCAGCCTCACCAAAGCGCAGTGGCAGGATGTGAAGGAGCATTATCAGTTTAACGGCCGTTA
>JACSSI010000069.1 GCA_014879345.1 Anaerolineae bacterium
CGCGCAGGTAGGCGGCGGCGCGGAGGATGGCTTCCACTGGTTTGACGTAGCCGGTTTCGCGGCAGAGAATGCCGGAAAGCGCTTCGCGCACCTCGGCTTCAGTCGGATTCAGGTTTTGCGACAGCAGTGCCTTTGCCGCCAGCATCATGGCCGGTGTGGAGTAACCGGACTGGATGGCACCGGTCTCGATGAACGCTTTTTGAATGGGGTGCAGGTCGCCCACGCGCTCGGTCAGCCCTTCAACGGTTTCGATGGCGTGGCCTTCGGCTTGTCCGGCGAGCAGGGTGTCGCTGTTGACCAGTTTGCCATCCATCAAGATGGCGGCAGCGCCGGTCTGCCCGTCGTCGCTGCCGAAGCGCACGCTGAAGTAGCCAGCAAGGCGCAGGGCTTGGAGCAGGGTGTTGGTGGGGTCGCAGTTGATGTCTAGGGGTTGGTTGTTGATGGTTAGGGAAATAGTCATGGTGGTCTCCAATTGCTTTGTTTACGCTTTGGCTGTGGATTTCAATCCACAGATATAGTTAGGAAGTGCGTTGAAACGCACTGAGCCAATCTGTTATGGTTGTGTCTGGGTGAATTTTACCATGAAACGGCCGTTTCCTTCAGCTTCAACCACCCATTATTGTTTGGGGGCATACTCGCGTATCTGTCCCAACTGCCAGGTGAATAAATCGGGGGTGAGGGGATTTGGTTTGTGCTTGAAATCGGCGCGTATTTGTTGGATAACGGCCGTTTTCTCCGAATTCCTATCGCTAAATGCAATCAAAAAATCGCGGTTGGGGATGCCCAGCAGCATCTTGCCGGGGACACGCTCGTGCCAGGTCGCCATCAGTTCAGGCAGCAAAATGCGGGTGGCGGCAAAACCATCACTCGTTTCACACACAATCAAGGTATCGTCGCCAGTTCCCTGGGTTTGCACGAGTTTGGCAGAAGTGCGCCGACGCAGGTTGTTGAGAGCAATCTCGTGAATAGCGTTTGGGGGAACATCGGGCATCATGGCGGTATGGATGTAGGCGCGGTATTGCGGTTGATCAAACACGTAAACAATACATAGACCTGCCTTATAAGGCTGGCTAATCAAGCGGGCTTCTTTGTTTTCATTGGCCTGATTCAGCCATTGTTGGCTTTGAAGGAGGGGCAGCAGCGATTCTGCGGCCTCTTTTTCGGTGATGGGCGGTAAGGGCGGCGGCACCTTTTTCAGCGCCGCCAAGTGCGCTTCTACGATGTCGTCGAGGCGTTCGGGCGCATTTTGGTAGCCGCTGTAAAGCATATCCAGATTGCACTTCATCGGCTGTCCATGCATGATGACGGTCAGCTCTTTTTTCTGTTTATCATCGACGGTGTAACCCGCCTGTTCGGTCGCTTTTTTGAGATGTTGCTTGAAGGCGTTTCGTGTGAGCATAATCTCTTCTTACCTCACCTTATGAATGTTAAAAATTTATTTCGGTAACGCATCACTGCCATTTACCCCCACCCTAACCCTCCCCCAAAAGGAGAGGGGATCGGCCTGGCTCCCTCGCCCTTTGGGGAGAGGGCTGGGGAGAGGGGATTTGTGAATCACTTGACTGGATACTGGCATTGTATTGTTAATCATGCAGAGCCGATTCTATATCGGCGGCGTGGCTGGCTTCGTGGTCGGCAATGATGGTGCAGATTTCTTCGATGGTCATGATGCGTAGACTGCCGTGCCGTCCTTTTTTCTGCCAATCTTCCTCTGTTAGGGAATCCATAAAAGCCAGCAAATCTTCTCGATTTTTCTCCATAGCTTCCATTAATTCAGGTATTTGTTTCTCTTTTGCTTTCTTGATGCGGCTGGCGTTAAAACGGGCGAGGTCGAAATCTTCTGAAGCGCCGCCGCCGCCTTGTTGGATGTTTGCCATGAGCGTGATCATGCTGCGCTCGGCGCCTTCCAGGTGACGCACCATGTCGGCCACTGTCCAGATGGTTTCTTCGGAGAAAACGGGAACCTGCCATTGTTCATCTGTCAATCCATTCAAAAGCGTAAACAGGGCGGCGCGGTTTTCTGCTAACTTGGTTTTCAATTCGGTTTTTTCAGCCATTTGTAGAGTCTCCTGGATTTCGGTTTTGTGAAGAATTGTTATTTCTATACATGTAGCCGCCGCCTGAACCGCTTTGGCTTCGACAAGCTCAGCCGTCGCTATACATAGATTTTGGCAAACATTTGTGTAGTTGAATTGTTATGGTAATTCCTCTCTCCCCAGCCCTCTCCCTTACGCCTGGTCTATGTCTGCTCAATATCAAAATCCAGGCCGGATTCGCCTTCATCAACGATGATGGTCGTTTGCTTACCTTGCACGATGCCGCCGCCTTCGCTTAATAAGAAATTGGCGAGGGGTTCGCGCAAATGGCGGGCGATGATGCGGCGCAGGGGACGCGCCCCGTATTCGGGTTGGTCGTTTTGGGCGAGCAGCCACCATTTGGCTTCTTGAGTCAACTCAAGCTCGATGCCTTGTTTGCTGGCTAAACTCATCTCTTTTTTGAGCATAAACTCTAAAATTTGGGCGAGCTGCTCCTTGGCTAACTGGTGGAAAAGAATAATTTCATCTAGGCGGTTGAGAAATTCAGGACGGAAAAAGGTGTTGACATCGTTGAGAACTAATTCGCGCTCCACTTCGCCGATGACGGGCACGAGCATGTGGCGGGAGCCAAGATTGCTCGTCATGATGACGACCGTTTCGCCAAAGGTGGCTGTGCGCCCCTGACTGTCAGTGAGACGTCCTTCCTCCAGCACTTGCAGCATCACATCAAAGACGCGATTGTGGGCTTTTTCCACTTCGTCAAACAGGACGACCGTGTAGGGCGTCTCGCGCACAAAATTTGTGAGCTGGCCGCCTTCTTCGTGGCCGATGTAGCCGGGCGGCGAGCCTATAAGCCGGTTGACGCTGGCTTCTTCCTGGTATTCACTCATGTCGAGGACGAGCATTGCCTTTTCTGTGCCGAACATGAATTCGGCTAACGCTTTTGCCAGTTCCGTTTTGCCTACGCCGCTAGGGCCAAGGAATAGGAAGGAGCCGATGGGGCGTTTGGGGTCGCGCAGGCCCACACGGGCGGTTTTGACGGCGCGGCTGACGGCAAGGATGGCTTCGTCCTGGCCGATGATGCGTTGGTGCAGGTGCTCAACCATGTTGGCGTATTTGCCCCGTTCATCTTTGTTGAGCTTGGTGATGGGAATCTTGGTCATTTGGCTGGCGGCAATTGTCACATCTTCACTGTCTAAACGGCCGTCTGGTTTTACTTCTGGCAGATTGGCGACGTGTTCCTCTGTGACCATGTGGACGATGGCGCAGGCGCGGTCTGCCAGTTGGATGGCCGCTTTGGGCAGGGCGATGGTTTTGATGTATTGATTGGCAAGGGTAACGGCCGTTTCCAATGCTTCCCGTCTCACTTCAATTTCATATTCTTGTTCGAACCGCTGTTGATGGAACAAGAGCATGGCGGTCGCTTCAGTGTGGGTGGCAGGGGGTACGTCGAGCCGGTTGGTGTTTTGGCGGATGAGCGGTTCCGTGTTGAGCCGTTCAAAATGTGCCAGCGTTGTCGTGCCGATGACCACATGGTCGCTGCCCAGAATTGCTTTGTGCAGTTCGCGGTTCACTTGTTCAGGAAAACGAGCGCGGAGCCGGTCGGCAAAAAAGCGGTCGATGCCGGGGATGAGTAGCACACCGCCGCTGGCTCGGCGCATCGCCACACGTATGGCGGCCAGCGGGTTTTCCAGCAAGGCGCTTTCGTTGATTTCGACGAGTGAACGCAAGTTGGCGGGGCCTTTGCCCTCGGCCAACAACTGCGCCAGGCTGTAGGCCAATGTCCGTTTACCCGCGCCTTCTGGGCCAACCAGGATGACGTGGCGTGTTTGCGAGAGGGAGAGCAGACTGATCAGTTCTTGCAGCAGGCTTTCCCGCTGATAGACGGCGTGGGCGTTGCCCGCTTGCGCCTCGGTGACAAAATCGGTAATGATGGCCGCGCCAGCATCCGTGCTTTCTTCGAGCAGGTTGATGACAGCGTCGGGGGTGATGCCGATGCGTTGCAGCACGGCATAGGTGGTTACGTTTTTCTGCGCCATGGCGGCCAGGGCGTGGCCGCTGCTGGCTTTGAGTTCTTCGCGGGATTGGGCCAGGGTTAGTGCTTCGTCCATGACGACCAGCATTTCGTCAGAAAGGGGGGTGTGTTTGCCAAAGTCGTCGGTGAATTGGAACTTGGCGTCGCGCCCTTTGCTGAGATGGGTCACTTGTTCAACCCGCGCCACCAAATTATCCCAATCGAAGCCCCGCTCTTTTTGCAACTGCTTGAGAATTTTATTGCCGACTGAATTTTCGTCGTCGAGCATGACGCGCAAGAGCAGTTGAGGGGTGAGCAGGGTGAGGTGATAGGTGCTTTGTTTGGCAACGGCCGTTGTCAGCAGCCGTGAGAGTTCGGTGGAGGGGATGTTGGGGTTGAGAGTGTCCATAATGATTGAAGATTGAAGATTGAAGATTGAAGATTGGATGACTCTGCCACTCTTTAATCTTTATGCTTTAATCATTGATATTTTTCCTTTCAAGCGTCAAAAACTGATACGGATATTGATTCTTTTCATCCGGTTGATGGCTTTCTTGATGGATGATGCACCAGTAGATTTGTTCGGTGGTGGGGAAGATGGCGTCACCCTCAAATTCAGCGTCGATGAGGGTGAGGTAGAGGCGGTGAGCCTGGAACAGGAACGCCTGGTAGATGCTGCTGCCGCCAATAATCATCACTTCTGCGGCAGCGCCAGCCGCTGCCAGTGCCGCTTCCGGCGAGGTCACGACGAGGCAGCCAGGCGCGTCATAGTCGGCTTTGCTGGTGATGATGATGTTGGTGCGTCCGGATAACGGTCTGAAGCGAGCAGGAATGGACTCATATGTTTTGCGCCCCATGATGACGGGTTTGCCCATCGTCAGGGTCACAAATCTTTGCATATCAGCGGGAAGCCGCCAGGGTAAACGGCCGTTTTGCCCAATTACTTTATTTTTATCCATGGCGGCGATCATTGAAATAATCATAAGAGATAGAGGGGAGAGTGTAGAGATAGAGTGTAGAGGGGAAACCTCTATCTCTATCTCTACACTCTATCTAAACAGCTATCGGCGCTTTGATGGCCGGGTGAGATTGATAATTGATAAGGTTGAAATCGTCGTATTGGAAGTCGAAGATAGAGGTGATGGCAGGATTGATTTGCATCTGGGGCAGCGGGTAGGGGGTGCGGGAGAGCTGCAAGTTGGCCTGCTCCAGATGGTTGAGGTAGAGATGGGCATCGCCGAAGGTGTGGACGAAGTCACCCAGTTCAAGGCCGGTGACTTGGGCCACCATCATCGTTAGCAGCGCGTAGGAAGCGATGTTGAAAGGCACGCCCAGAAACACGTCGGCGCTGCGCTGGTAGAGTTGGCAGGAGAGTTTGCCCTCGGCCACGTAGAATTGGTAGAGCAAATGGCAGGGAGGCAGCGCCATGTTGTCCACGTCGGCCACGTTCCAGGCACTGACGATGTGGCGGCGGGAGTCGGGATTGTGTGTCAGGCTGTGGATGAGCTGCGAGATTTGGTCGATAGAACGGCCGTTTCCGTCCGGCCAGGAGCGCCATTGATAACCATAAACAGGGCCGAGGTCGCCGTTTTCATCCGCCCATTCATCCCAAATGGTAACGCGGTTGTCGTGCAAATATTGGATGTTGGTGCTACCTTGCAAAAACCAGAGCAGTTCATGGATGATGGAGCGGAAGTGGAGCTTTTTGGTGGTAACGGCGGGGAACCCTTTGCTTAAATCGAAGCGCATCTGATAACCAAACACGCTAAGGGTTCCGGTGCCGGTACGGTCTTCTTTGCGCACGCCGTTGTCGAGGATGTATTGCATTAAATCGAGGTATTGTCGCATACAGTTTCCTTTTAGACCTGACAGGTTTATCAAGGCGTCTTAACATGAAAGTTATTTTTCATGGCAAAACAACTTGACAGACGACCTTGTATCTAAACCTGTCAGGTCTAGCTGTTTGCCAGATGAGGTGGATGTAAGAATGACGATATGGTACAGGGGAAGCGGCGATTAAGCAATGAATTTTTTGTGCGTCCTGACCCAGTTTTGCGTACAATGTTGTTATGAAACAAAAACAAAAAGGAAAGATAGTATGAGCGAGTTGCCAGCCAGATTACAAGAAATCGTTGAGGATTTTGGTTTTTGCCAGGGGCAAGAGAAGCTGGAATACCTCTTAGCGTTTGCCGAAGCGCTGCCGCCGTTGCCAGCCCAGTTTGCTGATAAGCGGGATGAGATGGAGGAGGTGCATGAGTGTATTACGCCGGTGTTTATTTATGCTGAAAGGGATAACGGCCGTTTTCACTACCATTTCGACATCCCCCCGGAAGCCCCCACCGTCAGCGGTTTTGCCCGCATCTTGCAAGAAGGCATGGATGGTCTCACATCGGCTGAAATACAAGCCATTCCCAATGAATTTTATTTGGACATGGGATTACAAGATGTGCTAACGGGACAACGGCTCAACGGCATCAGTGCCATGCTGCTGCACATGAAAAATTTGGCAAAATAAAGCGGCAAGGTTGCAAGTTATTTCGTTAACCTGCAACCTGCAACCTTGCCACTTTCCCTTACTTTTCCCGAATCGTCACACTACCTGCGCCAATATCTACGATTAAATCAACCCGATTATCTGCGTTTTCGTAATCTTCTGTTTCCCAAATACCTTCATTGTTATTATTGCCATCTATCTGAGTGAAACGAGAATCAGGGTTAAAACTGCCTGCGCCGCTGTCTACGTCAATACGGGCGGCCATTTCTGCGGGTAAATAGAGGGTGATGCTGCCTGCGCCGCCATCAAGTTTGATGGTCTGACGGCCGTTTTCCGGCAGCGTCATATTTAAAGAGCCAGCCCCCTGGTCATACGCCACATCATACACCCCATCTGGCAGGGAGACGGTGGCACTACCAGCACTGCCATCAATCTGTAAGTGGCTCAATGTCAGGTCAGCCAGATCATAATTGACGGAACCAGCGCCAGTATCCAGGCGTAAGTCTGCGACGACGGTCGGGTTGATACCTAATTTCCAGCGACTGTCTTGTACCACATTCCAATTGCTGGGATTGAGCCACAGCCAGCCAGCGTCCTCTTCATTTAGATAAACATCTGCGTGGCTGCCGGAGCTGCTCGTTTCAAAAACGAGATCACCAAGATAGGCAACTTTGCCGGCGATGAGGCTGCGGCTGTCTGTCAGCGTCGACACATCTCCGCCGGCGCCACCGAAATCAATATGAATAACGGCCGTTTCCATTGCCCCCGGTGCGTAATCAATTTCCTCAATTTGGTATTGGGTCGGGGTGTTGATCACACCAAAACGGTTGAGCAAAGCATTATCCTCGCCAAAAAGCAGCACATAGCCAAAAATGAGAACAGCCGCGAGGCCAACTAACGCGCTTAACAAGCCACCTAGTGGCTGTGGCATTTGCTTCACCACAATATTGAGGCCGATCAAAATGAGGAATAACGGCCATAGCTGCAATACGCCGGACCAGTTGAAGCTGTAATCTTGGATAATTCCCAGGTTGCTCAATAAAAAGAAAACACCAATAGCAATTAGCACAATTGGGCCAAATAAAGATGGGCTGTGTCGTTGCCGGGAGCTTTGCTCCTTTGGTTCCTGGTATGAATAATCAAACGGTTCTTTTTCGAGTGGTTCTTTAAATTTTTCAGACATTGGTTAACCTTCCAGTTACACCATGTGGGTGTGGAGCTTGGTTTGTTAAAATGCTATACGCATGTTGTTTGAACTTGTTGCGGAAAATGGCAAACGGTAGCTGGCTTTTGTTTATAAAAATCACGCCTATTTAGAAGAAAACGGCCGTTGCCCAGGCACACAATGTCTGAAACAATTAGCAATGGCATTGGGCAGTTTCCATAAAGGAAAGTATAATCCCGCAGTCCGCCAAAAGGAATTCTACAGGTGAGAGTCCACCTGACGTGGAGCAAAATCCACAAAATCTAAAGAAGAGTTTAAATCCCAAATCCGAAGAGGTTTTCCTACCCATGAAAGAATACCAAACCAGTAAGATTCGTAACGTTGCTCTGGTCGGCCATAATGGTTCTGGCAAGACAACATTTGTTGAACGTGCCTTGTTCAATACCGGCGCTACCACTCGTATGGGCAGCGTGCAGGCGGGAACGGCCGTTATGGACTTTGATGAAGAAGAAGTTGATCGTAATAGCTCTGTCTCCACGTCACTTGCTCCTATTGAGTTTAAGGGTATCAAACTTAACATGCTTGATACGCCTGGATTCATGGACTTTATCGGTGAAGTCAACAGCTCCTTATATGTTTCTGATGGCGCCCTAGTCTTCGTTGAAGCCGTCTCTGGCGTTGAAGTTGGTACAGAAATTGTGCGCCAGGCTGCCAACGAGCGGAATTTGCCCCAGATTTTATTGGTCAACAAAATGGATCGTGAGAACGTCCGCGTTTTCCGTGTGGTGGACAGCATCAACAACAATCTGGACGGCAACTTTGTAAACTTACAATTACCGATTGGTGAAGGCCCCAGTTTCACAGGCATTATCGACTTGCTCAAGATGGAAGCGCGTTTGGGTGAAAAATCTGAAGTGGCGCCAATTCCTGATGACATGGTTGATGCCGCCGAAGAAGCCCGTATGGCTTTAATTGAAGCAGCCGCTGAAGGTGACGATGCCTTAATGGAAAAATTCTTTGAAGATGAAGAATTGACCCACGAAGAAATCGTTGCTGGCCTGAAAGGAGCCATGTCACAAGGTCTCCTCTCGCCTATTATTTATAGCGCACCAGAAGTGGGTATTGCTGTTGAGCCTGTTTTAGAAGTATTGGCACTATTGATGCCATCACCAGATGAACGTTCTTTTGTGGCTACCAAAGCCAAGGGCGAAGAAGTTACCTATAAAGTGGGTGATACGTCACCTTTGGCAGCATTTATCTTCAAAACCCGGGAAGATGCCTATGGTAAAGCAAGCTATATTCGTGTATTTGGTGGTGTCTTGAATTCTGACTCCCGTTATTGGGCAGCAGAGCTAGACTCTGAAGTGCGTGTGGGTTCTTTGCAAATCGTGACCGGTAAAGAGACAACGGCCGTTTCAAAACTACATGCCGGTGATATTGGTGCTGTGGTAAAACTGGGTGACGCTAGCACAAATGATACCTTGTGCGAGAAAAACAATCAGATCAAACTGGCTCCAGTCGCACAGCCCAATCCCATTGCCTCCGTGGCAATTCATCCCAAAACACAATCTGATGTCGCCAAATTAAGCCAATCTTTGACCCGTTTAGTGGCAGAAGACCCCACATTGAACTGGTATACAGAAGTGGTCACTCATGAAACGATTTTGGCGGGCATGGGCACAACCCATCTAGATATTGCCGTCAAAAAAGCCCAGTCAAAATTTGGAGTAGGTTTTGATACAACGATTCCTAAAGTGCCATACCGTGAAACTATCACCAAAACCAATTCAGCCGATTACACTCATAAGAAACAGACTGGTGGCGCAGGTCAATACGGCCGTGTATTCCTTCGCCTAGAACCCCTGGGTGATGATGCTGAATTCGAGTTCGCCTCCGAAATTTTCGGTGGTTCTGTATCGGCTCCGTTTGTGTCTGCCACAGAAAAAGGCTGTCGCCAAGCCCTGGAGTCTGGTCCGATTGCTGGTTACAACGTGGTTGGTATCAAGGCCATCATTTTTGATGGGAAAGAACATCCAGTCGATTCCAAAGAAATCGCGTTCCAAACAGCGGGTCGTGAATGTTTCAAGAAGGCAATGATGGGTGCTGGCCCGATTTTGCTGGAGCCGATCTACAAAGCGACTGTGACCGTTCCGGCTGACTACATGGGTGACATCATGGGTGATATGAATTCCCGTCGTGCTCGTGTGCTCGGTATTGACCAGGAAGGCACCAAGAGTATTGTACAAACCGAAGTGCCGCTGGCTGAAATGCAGACCTACGCTCAAGACTTGCGTTCCATGACGCAAGGTCGTGGTGTGTATGCGATGGAGTTTTACCATTACGGCCGGGTTCCTGCCCATTTGCAAGAGCAAATTGCGGCTCAAGCTGCTAAGGAACGTGAAGAAGAAGGGTAAATTTCTAGAAAACAAGTATCTATTTTAGATCTGCTTAGATAGTAAAAAAATAGTTCAAGACTTAAAGGTGTACTGTCATCAGTACACCTTTTTTATTACAAATGTCATGAGTTTTACCTGACAAGGTTCACTAGAAAATGTCTGAATGGTTATGATAAGATTTTTGTGTTCTGGTGTCCGGTTATGATCAGTTTTATATGAGATGTGTAATGTGCGGGGTAGGGAGTTAAATGCCAATCAACCATACTCGAATTTTATAAAAGTGTAAGCAAGTGGTATTTGCTTGCTTTTTGATTTGGACACTGAGTTTCTTGTTGTTCTTTATTGTCGTGTTTCTATCGGGAGGTTTTGCTATGAAAAAGAATGCAGTTTTATTGATGGTAATATTGTTCCTTATGGTTGTCGTGTTGGCAAACGGGATTGTCTATTCTCAAGATGATGGTGTAAATCCCATTCCAGATGTAGTGACTGAATTAGGAGTTGGACCATTTCAAAATGACGACGGTGTATGGTTTATGCCAGCTCAAAGTCAGGAAATTGGATTGAACCCGCCGCAGAGTGTGGCAAATTCCGGTGGCCCAGACGATTTTGGGTATACCTGGACAGATAATGTAGCCTTAAATTGGGTTAGTGCGAGTGGCGGGATTGATACTGGCCTAGGTAGCGGAGGGTATCCTGATTATACAGGCGCGATAAATATTGGGTTCCCATTCAAGTTTTACGAAAATACATATTCACAATTGTATATTTCACGATATGGATTTTTGTCTTTTGATAATACAAATCTCTGGAATGATCAATCTTATATTCCCAGTCCCGAGCCACCGAATGATGTAATTGCGCCTCATTGGGTTCCCGCTAAGTCTGCTTATTATATTCGATATTTACGTGGCGGAACGGCTCCAAATCGCTGGTTTGTTGTTGAGTGGAATCAGTTGCGTAGTGAATGTTGTGGTGATAATGATCCTGATGAAGTATATACATTTGAAACTATTCTTTATGAGAATGGTGATATTCTTTTCCAGTATGGACAAAAGATTGTGGAATATGGGAGTTGGTTTTGTCAATCTGGTGGAATAGAGGATATGACGGGTTTAGACGGTTTAGAAATCAAAGAATTTTGCCAGCAAATTGCACCTAATCATGCGGTAAAAATTAGCCGCCCATCATCAAGAGAGCGTGTGAGGGTAACGCCAAGTTATGGTGGAAGTTTTGCTCATGCAGGTCAAGAGGAGGTGTTTGAGATTGTTGTGCGGAACACGGGTGATTTTGGAGCGGATACGTATGATCTATTTCCTACCTCATCTGCCTGGGTGACAAATCTATATCAGGCAGATGGTGTAACCCCCTTAATCGACACAGATGGGGACTTGATTATTGATACTGGTTCCATTAACCAAGCTGCGCAAACCACAATTGTTGCCAGGGTACAAACACCAGTAGATGCTACAGTAGGAGATTATAGTACATTTGATGTGACAGCCCGTTCTTCTTTGAATACCAGTGTGAGTAAAACAGCTCAAATACGAACGGCCGTTCCCACACGATTTGGTCTCATATCAAAGGATGATGCAGATTATGCGATAGATTTGAGCCTGTATCAGCCAGCTGGGCGAACGGAAATTACAGTAGCACCGAGAAAGCATTATGGTGCTGATCTGGCTGTAACAAATACCCCAGATGATGGTTTCTTTTCCGCTTGGACAAGAGGTCGTACCAATGGGAACGGAATCTATGTGAGAGAGGTTGTTTTTTCAGTTGCCAATAAATATGGTGAGATAGTTTTACCTGCTACTAAATTAACGCGATACGATACCGCTTCAGTCTATACATATGATAATGATCCCGCCATAGCCGTCGCTCCAAATGGCCGTATGGGTCTACTCTGGTATCAGTATAAATATAATTCGAGTACAGGTCTATCAAACTATAATATCTACTTTGCTATTCTTTCCGCTAATGGCAGTTTGATTTATGGACCGGCAAATTTGACAGGGAATACTTTATGGG
>JACSSI010000986.1 GCA_014879345.1 Anaerolineae bacterium
TCAAATTTAATGCCAATTAGTATTGGCAAGACTTTTGTAGTCTGCTTTGTTACACAAAAACTAACCGCAAAGCTGCCTTGTTTGTAGATTGACATTCGGTGCATTTATCGGGTATGATAAAATGTAATCGATTACATTCTTGCTTACTTTCACACACAAAGAACCAAAAATGATAAAAAATAACGGCCGTTCTCGAGTTACAGTTGGAGATGTTGCTAAACAAGCCGGGGTTTCCACCGCGACCGTCAGCCGTGTTCTCAATAAAACTAACAACGTAAGCCCGAAAACAGTCGCACGGGTTCAAAAAGCCATTGATGAACTTGGTTATGTTTTAGATACAGCCGCCCAGGCGCTATCCAGCAGCAGCAATAGAACAGGCAATATTGGTATCATCATGCCTGTTATCAATAATTCATTCCTCTCCACACTCCTCGAAGGAGTCAATCAATACGCCAATACTTGCAGCTACAACTTATTAACCTTTGCCACCATTGGTCAGGCATCTATTCAAGATGGGGTACCTTTACCACTTAACGAAAACAATACAGATGGATTAATCATTTTTGCCGACAAAATAGATGATAAAACGCTTACCCATTTATATCAGCGCCAATTTCCAGTCGTCCTGCTGTATCGTTTGCCACCGCAAGGTTTAGATATTCCATCTGTCTTAATCGAAAACAAAAATGGTACCCGCACCCTGATCGAACACTTAATTAAAAATTGTGGTCATCGTCGGATTGCATTTATGGCGGGACCTGCTGGGAATTATGACTCTTACTGGCGCGAACAAGGATATTGTGAAGCACTAACCGCTTGTGATATTCCAATTGATTCCCAATTAATGGGAGTAGGTGCCTTTCATGATTGGAGAGCCAAAGAACAAATAGAAGAATGGTTAGAAAAAGGCTTAGACATAGATGCAATCTTCGCTGGAGATGATACGGCTGCTATGGCCGCTATCATTGCCTTGCAACAAGCGGGCAAACGTGTACCCGAAGATATTGCTGTCGTCGGCTTTAACAACGACATAATATCAAAATACTTCAATCCCCCCTTGACAACTGTTCACGTGCCCACTGAAGAGATTGGGCGTACAGCGGTTAAACAACTATTTCATCTTATCAATGGTGAACAAACAGAAGCCTTGACCCCATTCAATACTGAGCTTGTTGTTCGCCAATCATGTGGGTGTCACCTTGTAAATAACCCACGCTGGCATCCAAATTAGCAACCGCAGATTACACAGAATATTCTTTGCACTCTTCGCTCTCTGCTTCTCTCTGCGGTTAATTTCCAAAGGAGGTGATGATTTAAGTCGACAACAATCCGTTCAAAGACCCTGTATGAAGTTTAATATTTAATTGAGGGGTGTGCAGCCTCTATACTCGAGTGTCATTCCCCCGCCTTCGTGAGGGCAGGCTCTGCGAATGCGGGAATCCATCTGGCTGGACATCATGGATACCCGCCTACGCGGGTATGACACGAACCGGGAATAGCTATTTTGTTTGTGCGACCTCTGGCGTTAAGTATGCATGTACATCCCTCACTTAACCCGTGATGATTATATATCCGTAGTAAATGTGTTTGAAAAAGGAGCAGGAAATGGAAAACAATAGAAAGTTGAAAAACATCCTCATTTTTAGCATGCTTTTGGTGATGCTATTAGCTTTAATGCCAGGATTTGTCATGGCTAAGGCAGAAAGTGAAGGTCTTCCTCCAGATACCCGGTTTTATACACCCAAACCGAACCATGGTGCAATTGAACAGATCATTGACCTCTGGCATGACCACAATTGGGCAGATGCCATACTCATTAAAGAGATGATCAGGACACCTCAGTCGGTCTGGTTTACCGCTGGTACTCCACAAAGTGTGCAGCGTGACGTTCGTCGTACCGTCCAGTTCGCTGCCTTTAGGCACAGCGTTCCAGTTTTGGTTGCATACAATATACCATTCCGGGATTGTGCGCAGTTTTCGGCTGGTGGAGCTACTACCGTCGAAGAATATAAAGCCTGGATCGATGGTTTTGCCAGGGGAATTGGTCATAAAGAGGCAATAGTCATCCTG
>JACSSI010000987.1 GCA_014879345.1 Anaerolineae bacterium
TTGCAGCGCCCCGCCAGCATCGACGTAAGCCAGACTGCCGCCACCTGCACCTACTGTATGGATGTCGATAATGGGCAGGCGCAGAGGCAGGTCGGCGATTTCACCTTCTGAGGTGGTGGGAAGCTGCCCGGAGCAAAGTGCCACATCGGTGCTGGTGCCGCCCATGTCGAAGGTGATGATGTCAGGAAAACCAGCCACCTGCGCCACATATTGCGCCCCCACGACACCACCCGCTGGGCCAGACAGCGCAGTACGGGCGGCCTGGTCGCCTGCCATTTTGGCGTTGATGATGCCACCATTGCTCTGCATGACTGCCAGTCGGCGCGGTTTCAGCCCTTCGGCTAACCGTGCCAAATACCGGCTCATCAGTGGCGCGACGTAGGCGTTGATGACGGTAGTGGCGGTGCGCTCGTACTCTCGGTATTCGGGCAGGATTTCAGAGGAGAGGGAGATGTGGAGGGATGAGGGATGAGGGATGAAGGATGAATTTTGGATTGCCAATTTTATTGCGTTTTCATGCTCTGGTCTCAGGAAGGAGAATAGGAGGCAGATGGCTACTGATTCGATGTTGTCGGCGGTGAGTTGAGCCAGGATGGGTTGCAGGGTGGCGGGGTTTAGGGGTTGTAGAATGTCGCCTTGGGCGCTGACACGTTCGGCGGCTTCAAAGCGCCATTGTTTTGGAATTAATGGCTCTGGTTTTTGCGGGACGAGGGCGTACAGGTCGGGGCGATTTTGGCGGCCAATGGCTAACACGTCAGCGAAACCCTGGGTGGTGATGAGTGCTGTACGTGCGCCGCGCCGTTCTAACAGGGCGTTGGTTGCTACGGTTGTGCCGTGTATGATTTCTGCTGATTCCGGGATTTTGTGCAGATGAATGCCAGTCAGAATGGAGGCAGAGGGGTCGGCGGGGGTGGATAGCTGCTTATGGATGTGAAAACGGCCGTTTTCATCCAGCCACACAAAATCGGTAAAGGTACCGCCCGTATCAATGCCCAGTCGCATCATCACCCTCTTTTGATAAATCCAGATAGGCCAAAGTCCAGGCAATGCCGATGAAGACATAGAGCAGTGCTTTGGGAAACGCCAGCAGCAGAGCGACGAACAGGCTGAGGAAACTGACGAGACTGCTGCCGGTGGCACTTGCGCTATTGAAAATGGAAACGGCCGTTATGGCTCCCATTGGAATTGTAATAAAACTCGTCACCATACCAAACACATAGTCCACACCCCACATGATGGCAACCAAAATGATCACCGCGGCCACGTTGGCTCTGACGACCTGCCAGGTGTGTTTGACACTCTCGCGAATGGTGCCGCCAAAAACGGCCGTGTCCCGAAACGTCAGGGTGCGGAACTGCATCGTTAAAAAACCAAGCGGCAGCAGCAAACAGCCCAACAGCGAAACACAGCCAAACCCCACCGCCATTATGCCCATCATCGACTCCATCGACGCCCCTTGTGTTGCCATGCCCACCGCGCCAAGCAAGACAATCAACGCCAAAATCATGGCTGTTAACGCCAGCACAAACCAGGGGAAGAAGACCAGCGCATCAATCGCAATAAACTTGCCCACAAATTTCCAGCCAATCGACAATGATTGTTTGAGTGTGATGGGCAATCCCTTTTGTACATGTAAGCTGCCGGCAATGATAGCCGCTTCGGCCCACGTATAGATCAGCCAAAATCCAACCAGCGCCAAAAACAACCAGAACAGACCGACAATCAGCAGTTCTCCGCGGAAAAACTCTGCCGCTAAATCTTGAACCAGGGGCAGTTCTTCGGCAAATAGCAAGGCTTCTGGGGAGGTGTTGGTCAGAATTGGCAGCAAATCTTGGCGCAAATAACCTGTGAACCAATGTTGCAGCAGTGCAGATATGACGTGGGTGACGCCGGGTAAAAATCCCAGCACCCACATAAACTTGTGTCGCCACAATAGCTGCCAGGAGTGTGAAAAAAGGAGTCCGAAATCCATAAGGTTAGATGTAAAAAGGGCGCACCTGAGTGCGCCCAAATTCTTTGACGTATTTGAATATTACCAACGGCCGTTGTCTTAAGCCAATTTTTC
>JACSSI010000988.1 GCA_014879345.1 Anaerolineae bacterium
TCAATGTTTAACACCGGTTTGGCTTCATCCTTGCTTTTTAAGGCATTTTGTAGCTGCCACAAGGTGCGCCGCAAATAGTTTTTGGATTGACCTGCTGGTTGTTCTTCCCATAACAAGCCTGCCAGTTTTTCACGGTGGTGTGGTTGGCTGGGGTAGAGAAGGAGATAGCAGAACAGTTCCTGAACTTTAAGCGCGTTCAGGTTTTCCATTCCTTTGTCTTCACAATGGACGCAAAATTTACCAAAGAGTGAAACTTGTAACAGGGTCATCTGAGCATTTCTACCAATATAGGCAACCGCAAAAAATCTCTGGCAATGATTGATTGCATAGTTTGCGTTTCCCTCAAAACGATTCCCAGCTCTCGTTCTATGGGGAAGAACAGCCTTCTAGGAATATGTGGCAGGATAAATTATAAGTTAGTTGATGTCTATGATGTTGGAAGAAGATGGAACGTTGAAATCAGGAAGATTTGGTATGGTTGATGCTTATGCAGGGTATAGACTGATGGGTTACCGCTATAATAAGCCTTATAAAACAATTTTAGATGCAGCGCTTCAACGGTTTTGAGGTGTGTTTTGGTAATTGCCTTGAGCCAGTATAACAAGCTTATATTATTGTCAGATTAGAGTATCAAGTCAATGCGTTAATTGCGTACATGGTGGCGACATCAGGAAAGGAAAACAAAATTAACGCGATCTATGTACCTGTTACGCCGCATTTTGGCATATAATGTTTGCTGAAAGGAAATTATGATAGACAAATAGTATCAACCTTTTCCCTTAGTCTTGTAGTAAGTTTGCAATGAGGAGACCCATGAATACAAAAAAAATTATTCAATCAGTTGCAGCAATTGCTATTTTGGCTCTAGTTTTCGTGAAAATACCGGTTCAGCCCGTGTTGGCTCAGGAGTTTGGGGATACGACGGCCACTGAGTTTGCTGTCAATACATCCAATACTTGTTATATCGGCGAGGCAGATGATGGGGAGCTCTTATTAGTGCCCACCGTTGGAGAGGAGTTTTCAGGGCCGGGGCTTCCTGTAGGCTGGAGTTCAATACCTTGGACCTCCGGTGGTGGGGCGACAGTCAGTGGCGGTCAACTCTCGGTAGATGGTGCATTATTTGCTACCGACAGCTATTATGGCCCAGGTCGTACTTTAGAATTTGTAGCTACTTTTGGGGCAGATACCTACCAACATATTGGCTTTGGTCAGGATTTTGAAGTTGCTGGAACTGAAACTTGGGCTATTTTCGGGACACTTAATTCAACAACTAGCTTATATGCCCGAACCAACAACTTGGGTGATATGAATGATTTCCAAATCCCAATCCCACTAAGTGGATCTTGGATAGGATCTGCACATAATTATCGAATTAATTGGGGAGTTTCTTCTATTGAGTTCTATATTGATGGTTCGTTAGTGCACAGTCAGCCAGTCACTATTTCCACTGACATGCGTCCAGCGATCAGTGATTATAATCTTCCTGCACCCTCAATAGATGTTGATTGGATTAGAATGAGCCCCTATTCATCATCATGTGTCTTTGACTCGCGGTCTATCAATGCTGGCGCATCCACCACCTGGGCAGACCTTGATTGGACTGGTTCTGTACCACTTAACACCACAGCTGATTTTTACACACGAGTAAGTGATGATATTAACGGCCCATGGTCGGATTGGGCATTGGTAGATGGGGCTGGAAACTTAACTGGTATTGTGGACGGACAATATATTCAATACCGGATAGAGTTAGCCAGTACCGACGATAGTGTGACGCCAATTATAGAGGACGTGACGTTGACCTCTGCTGACAAAGTGTGGAATGGCAGTGCTAGCAGCGATTGGGGAACTGCCGCGAACTGGACGCCATCAGGTGTGCCGAGTACGTTAGATGACGTGTTAATCCCTGCCCCTGGGCCAGGTAATTGGCCGCAAATTAGCGGTGCTGCCGAGAGTGATGGTCTTATCGTTCAAGATGGCGCTGAACTTGCGATTCAAAGCAGTGGTTCTTTAAATGCAGCAGGTAAGGTGAAGAATCATGGTGTGCTCATTCAAACGATTGCAA
>JACSSI010000989.1 GCA_014879345.1 Anaerolineae bacterium
TTTGTAAATGGTGGCGCGGCTTTCTACCCCCAGCAATTCTGCTAGTTCTTCATCCGTATAGGCACCTTGCAAATAGCGCTTTTCCAATAATCGTAATCGTTCTGTACGTCCTGATGCTCTGCTCATTGCTACCTCCACAGACAGTTTACACAATTACTGTGCTGAAAATGGAAACACAAAAGCCGAATTCTGAAAATTCATCGTTTCAGGATTCGGCTCTTTCTTAACAAGAATAGCGCGGCTTATGGCGAATATGGCGCGAACTATGGCTGCGGTTGCGCCAAACAGTCAAAATGATGGGGTCTGTATTACTCAATACCACGGCTACACCTTCGAGTCTGGCAAATGTATCCACTTTTCTTATGTGTTCCGGTATATCTTTACGGCGTAAGTGCACGAGTCTGGCTCCGGCACAGTGAATTTCTTCACCATGCTCAAGTATAAAGGAAATTTGTGCCTCTGACACATTCCGCTGCGCCATACGCTGACGGGCATGATGAGTATACACAACTTGACTATTCATCACGTCCGCTCCAATACAAACGGCCGTTATCATCCTCGGCAAGGCGTACTCCCGTTTTATCCTGGATAATCGATAAATCTTTGTTGATTGTACCCCGGGACACCCCTAATTCACGCGATAAATCTGCCTGCGTGATTCCATTTGATCGCTTCACAATTTGACCAATTTTTTCCAACCGACTGCCTTTGTTTTGTTTATTTCCGAACACTGTAAACCTCCAAATATGTGATATATCTGAAGGATGCCAGTCCCTTGTTTCCAGTACGGAAACAAGCAAAATCAATTTTTAATCAGATCTGTTTCCATTTTCAGAACGGCCGTTTGTTATCTTAGTCATGTAGCCAATTAGTCAGATAGTTCGCTAGTCAACCGTGCCTATTCGACTACCAGACTAACCGACTAACCAGACAAGGAGACGATTTATGCCTATCATTCAACATCTCATCGCCGATGAATTCGGCAGCCACGTTGGCAAATACCAGGGTCGGCTCAAAATCACCAAGGCCAAAGAAGTGTTAGCGCAAGCCCCTTTGCTCCACCTGGAAACCGTCACCATCAGCAGCGGTGGCGTCTCCATTTCCGCCGACGCCATCCGCGCCTGCACCGAACATGGCATTCCCATCCACTTCATGAGCGGCACTGGCAACCCGTATGCGGCTCTGTACAGTGCGGGACTGACCGGCACGGTGCTGACCCGTCGCGCCCAACTGATGGCCTACAACGACTTACGCGCCGTCCACCTGGCGCTGCAATTTGCTGGAGGGAAAATCCAGAATCAGGCATCGCTGCTTAAATACATGGGCAAATACCGCAAAGAAAATGCGCCTGAGATTTACCAGGAACTTCATTGGCTTTCCGGCGAAATCATCGACCACATGGAAGAGTTGTGTACGCTGGATTTTCTGGCTCCGCGTGAATATTACGACATCGACGATGTGCGCGGACAGATTCTCTCGATTGAAGGGCGAGCGGCGCAGAAGTATTGGCGCGGCATTAAGGCGGTGCTGCCCGAGTCTTTGGCCTGGCCGGGCAGGCAAGGGCGTGGCGCTAAAGACCCATTCAACAGCGCCCTAAACTATGGTTACGGCATTCTTTACAGCCAGGTACAGCGAGCCATCGTCCTGGCGGGGTTGGATCCATATGGTGGTTTCATCCATGTAGACCGCCCCGGCAAGCCGAGTTTGGTACTGGATATGGTGGAGGAGTTCCGAGCGCCGGTGGTTGACCGTACGATTTTAGGCATGGTGAATCGTGGCGTGTCCATTGAGCAGGATGAACAAGGCTTTTTGACGGACAAGACCCGCCGTTTTTTGGCTGAGAAGGTGCTGGGGCGATTGGAAACGGCCGTTCCCTACCATAACAAGCGCCATACCCTGCGTGCCGTCATGCAAATGCAAGCCCGCCAACTCGCCACCTTTGTGCGCGGCGAACGAGATGCCTACGACCCATTCCTGGCAAGCTGGTAAGTGGTAGGATGAATTGCTTGCTGATTTACGATATTCCCCATGATGGCATTCGCACAAAAGTGGCGGATGTTTGT
>JACSSI010000990.1 GCA_014879345.1 Anaerolineae bacterium
GCAAATTTGGCTTGCTCCCTCGGGTGCAGCACGCCATCCAATACAACCCCTTCTGGGGAGTTTGGGTACGAAGCTGCGGATTGAATAAGCCAGTGAATCATACTAATAATTAATTGCGAATAATGAATTGTGAATTGTGAATGGAACCGTTCACAATTCACAATTCTCAATTCATTATTTTTTATACCGGTCGTGAGACCGTTAAGTAACCCTTCAAATCAACGTAAACCGTGCCTGCTTCATCGACGACTTGCACGTTGAAGCGTTCGCCGTTGTCGGTTTGCAGGTGGGCGTAGAGGCGTTGGCTGTCGGCGTCGCTTTCCTGCCGATAGACGGTGAGCGATTCAAAACCAAGCGGAAAACCCATGGCGTTGTTGACGTTTTGATGCCACAGCGCCGCCAACTGGAAGCACAGTTCGACCAGTCGGGGAGCCATCAATTCGTTTGCATTAGCCGGGTTCATATTGGGCGGCAGCTTATCAGCCATGAGGGCAACGGCCGTTTTCTGGTTAACTTTTGCGCGTTCAATCACCTGATACGCCGGGCCGTGGAAGAAATCTTTGTAAATCTCTTCCGCTTTGATGGGCAGCGAACTGGGTTTGGGCGCTTTGAAGTCAAGCGTGTCTACTTGTGGTGCATCGGCGGCAAGTTTTACCGTCGCGGCAAAATGTTGCTGTTCGCGCACCGGTTGGCCTTCTCGGGCTGGCGGCGTAATCGAGCGCACGGTTGTCCGTGCCACAAAGCCATCACCCGCCGGAACCAGTTGCGTATTCAAGTACAACGTGCGCGGCTGATTGCGGAAGAACTTGAATGCGCCTGACATGGTTTCATCGGTAACGGCCGTTACCCGCAATCCAGGCAGCAACACCGCCGCCACCTCCGCCATCGCCTCCGTTGCCATCACCCCCGGCAGCCAGGGCGTGCCTTCATCCGGCGCATGGTCAAACAAAAACGGTTGCACAGTCGGGTCTAACTCAGTTTCTATTGCCAACCCACCATACAAAGTCGCCGCCGTCATCTTGCCCACCATCGGCAAAGCCCTTTGTCCCTTTGTCCCTTTGTTCCTTTGTATTAAAAACGCCTCAGCCTTCTCAACATCCAATCCACCCGTCTCATCAAACGGCTCCACCATCACGCCCAACGCGCCCCCGACCACCACTTCGCCTTTGAAGGCGCTGGCGACCAGTTCACGACGCACCGTCGGCACGCCCGCTTCGGGCGGCAGCATGTCGATACCTGCCATCGCCATAATCTTGGGCAGCGAACCGCGTGACGCCATGCCGATGCCGCCCCACGCCGTCCAGTCGATAGCGATGCCTTTTGTTTCAGGCCGCCACTGGCGTAGACTGCTGGTGAGCTTGCACAGAAGGTCGTTGGCCGCGCTGTAATCCGTTTGGCCGTTGTTGCCGAAGCGTCCGGCGATGGAGCTAAAGACGACTGTCGCCCCAATCGGCATGTTTTGCGCCGCACTGAGCAAGCTAAAGAAGCCGTCAGCCTTGATGTCGTAGACGAGATTGAACTGCTCGGCGGGTTTGTCGGGCAAAGTCTTGCTGATTTCGATGCCGCCTGCGTGAATAAGCACGTCGATTTTGCCGTAGTTGGCGCGGACGTGGTCGACAACGGCCGTTACCGCCTTCCCGTCCAACAAATTCACACTAAAGTAGTGGGCTGTGCCACCCGCCGCTTCCACCGCTTCGATGGCTCTGAGCGCCGCTTCATCCCGTTCGACCACCGCCACTTTCTTTTGGATGGCAACGGGGGTGGCGCGTTCGCCAGTCGCTTTAATTTCTTCAGCGAACTTCTGGTTCAGCGCTTCCAGGTCGGTACGGAACAAGGCGATATTCGGGTCGTTGCGCTGTGGCTCGGCCACTAAATCGAGCAGGTAGAAGACACCGCCGCTATTGGCGGCCAAATCAGCGATGATTTCGCTGGTAATGCCGCCCGCCGCGCCTGTGACCAGGAAGACGGTGTCGTTGTCGAGTTTCATGCCTTCATTGGTGTAAACGGCCGTTTCTTCCACAAATGTCACGGTAAATCGCTGTTCACCCCGATACCCCACTTCG
>JACSSI010000991.1 GCA_014879345.1 Anaerolineae bacterium
TATTTTTCTCTTTTATCTTGTTAAGGTACAAAATTTATTGATCTGACAACGTAGTATCTGTCAGGTCTGCAAATACATTGCGAGCGTAGTATGACGTGGATTAGGAAATGGGGGCAGTGACAAACGGCCGTTTCTCCCCCTGCTATATGTCACCTAAAACAACAAAAGAGCCACGTTTCCGCAGCTCTCTTCGTTAAATAATTTTCAGTTCACTGTTGCCAGTTAACCGTTTTTACACTTCATCCATCGACGTTACGATCTTGTCCACCAGGCCATACTCAATTGCCTGTTTAGCCGACAACCAGAAATTCCGTTCCGTATCTCTTTCTACACGTTCGATCGGTTGACCAGTCTGCTCGGCAAACGTCTCATTTAAACGGCGGCGCATTTTGATAATTTCCTCAGCCTCAATAGCAATATCTGAAGCCTGACGCACACCCGTGCCGCCCATCGGTTGATGAAGGAGAAAACGTGTATTTGGCAAACAAACACGATTTTCCTTGTCAGCGGCCACGTAAATCAATGCACCGGCGCTGGCAACCCAACCCGTGCCAATTATCTTCACAGTCGGCTTCACAAAGCGGATCATATCAAAAATTGTATCCCCAGATTCCACATGACCCCCGGGCGAATTGATAATTATCTTAATATCATCATCCGAATCAGCCGCCAACAACAGCAACTGCTGCGAAATCCGCTCAGCCACCTTCATGTTGATTTCGCCAAACAAGAGAATGGTGCGCGTCTCCAGCAACTTTTGCATAGGATTGAAGCCCATGCCCTTTTCATTTTGTTCGCCGTTTTCTTGTTCTTCTTGCTCTTCTTGCTCTTGTTCTTCTTGCTCGTCATCGAGATAAATCATCGCAGTCTCCTTAAATTTAAGACGAAGGACGAAAGACAAAACACTCTTTGGTCACCTCGCTTTGGTCAGGTAAGTTATTACAGCCGTACTATCATGCCCCAAAACAATTAGATTACCGTTAACATGGCTCGATCAAAAAAGGGACACGTTTCCGTATCCCTTTATTGTCATAGATGCTCATAAAACTGGCAACTAATTATAGTTTCAAGTTCGTAAAAGCTTTCCAACCAGCATACACAGCATTGTCACCCAATTGATCTTCAATACGGAGCAGTTGGTTGTATTTAGCAACACGGTCGCTGCGAGCCGGAGCGCCTGTTTTGATCTGACCAGCGTTTAAGCCAACAACCAGATCAGCAATGGTATGATCTTCAGTTTCACCACTACGATGGCTGACAACGGCCGTCCAATTATGACGCTGCACCATGTCCACAGCCGCGATAGATTCAGTCAGTGTACCAATCTGGTTCACTTTACACAGCAAGCTGTTAGCAGAGCCACGTTCCAAAGCCATTTCAATGCGCTTCACATTCGTCACCAGCAAGTCATCACCAACAATTTGGACACGTTTGCCCAACTTGTCCATCATGATCTTCCAGGAGTCCCAGTCATCTTCCTGCAAACCATCTTCGATGGAAATGATCGGGTATTTGTTGACCAGATCAACGTAGAAGTCCACCATTTCTGCACCAGTGAGCTTCTTGCCTTCCACCTTCATGTTATAGAAACCATCTTCATAAATTTCAGAAGCGGCCGGATCCATGGCAAACATAATTTCTTCGCCAGGGCGGTAGCCAGCTTTTTCAATGGCTTCCATCATCAATTCAAACGGTTCCGCATTGGATTTTACAGGAGGGGCGAAACCACCTTCATCACCAACAGTGGTGGGGTAGCCTTTGCTTGCCAACACTTTCTTCAAGCTTGCGTAAATCTCAGCACATTGGCGCAGACCCTCAGCAAAGGATTCAGCCGCCACCGGCATAATCATGTACTCTTGCAAATCGGTAGCACCGGCCGCATGTTTGCCACCATTCATGATATTCATCATCGGGGTAGGCAAAACACGAGCGGAAGTGCCGCCCAAATAACGGTACAAAGGCAAACCAACGCTGGCAGCGGCCGCTTTCGCCACAGCCAGGGAAACGCCCAAAATAGCGTTTGCGCCCAGATTGCTCTTGTTGTCCGTGCCATCCAGTT
>JACSSI010000992.1 GCA_014879345.1 Anaerolineae bacterium
GTTAATATACATGCGAATTGGTTTTGTGTTATCTTCACGGGCGAGATGAAGAAGCTGTGCCACAATAGAGTTGGCCGACATGTCATAAATTGGGGTTCCAAGATAGATGATGCGGTGTTTCAAAAGCAGCGAAAAAACGTCGTAAGTTCGCTCAATCCGACCTTCAGTTTCAACCACATGTGGAAAGATAAGAGAGGGGAGCATATCCATGGTGATGTTTCTCCTTCATTGATTTGCAGGCGTCATTGATTTCTTTAATCAATGACGCCTGCAAAAGACAGTAAAAAATTTAATCCGCGAAGTTTAACCAATCAGTATTAGATTTTCGTTATTCTTCTTCGTCGGCGGCTTCAGCAGCTTCTAGTTCTGCCAAATCAGGGGCTTCACCCATATAAATTGCTTTGGCACGAGCCGCCATTTTGTCCATTAAGATTTCACTGCTCAACATATCAAACCCGTAGCCAGTGCTGAAATATTGGCGCATGCTGTTTCGTAAATCTTCGTTATCACCAAAATCAACGATGCGTTCCTCAATTTTAGCATCGACATCTTCCGCTTTAACAGACAGCTTTTCACTGATGATGAACTGGCGCAGCACGAGACGGCGTTTTAAACTTTCTTCAGCATTTTTCCTGAAATTGTCTCGAACTGTCTCTTCGTTGAGTCCTTGAATTTTTAGATAATCGTCCCACAGCCAACCAGAACGTTCCATCTGCTGTTTCATATTTCTGACTAAACTGTCGATTTCATCTTCTACGGCCGCTGGCGGGTAAACGATGGTCGCCTTTTCAACTAGATCATCAATCATCCCTTCGATGAGTTCGTTTTTGGCTTCAGATTCAGCTTGTGTTTTCAAATTATCTTGAAGGGATTCACGCAGTTCAGCCAGAGTTTCGAAAGCACCTTCTAATTGTGCCAACTCGTCATTCAGTTCGGGCAAAGTGCGGCTTTTCACGTCTAAAACCGTGATTTCAAAGGAGGCTTCGCGGCCAGCCAGTTCCTCTTCATCAAAATCTTCGGGGAAGGTAAAGGAAAATGATTTTTCATCACCCGCAGTTAACCCGAGCAGATTTTCTACAAAAGGTGTGCCTGGGAACAATATCTCAGCATCCATAAGAAGTTCGATTTGTTCTTCGTTGAACAGGGTTTCTTCGGTTGGCTCGACAACGGCCGTTTCCCCATCCCCATCACCATCCCCATCATCTTCTTTTGCAGCCGGAGCTAATACACCTTTGCCAGAAAGCGAAATGAGATCGCCGCTCTCCACAGCCCGCTCCACAGGTTCAACCACCTGATGGCGTATCTGTATCTGCTCCAAAGCTTCGTCTATTGCTTCATCAGTTATCTCAACCGCTTCAACATCTTTGCGCAGTTCACGATATGCCTCATCCAGGGCAACAGTCGGTTCCAGGGGAACGGTAAATTTAAAAACCAGGGGATTTGGCTCAATATTATCCAAACTGGGTTGGGCGTAAGGAATCACATCAATTTCTTGCAGTGCTTCCTCAAAAGACGGCTGCACCAGATCTTCAATCGCCTCACTGCGCAGGTATTCTTCACCAACCCGGCTTACAATAACGCTGTAAGGCGCTTTGCCTTTACGGAAACCGGGGACACGTACCTCACCAGCCAACTTACGGGCTGCTTGACGCATCGCTTGTTTCACGTCATCTTCGGGAACTTCTACAGTTAAGGCTAATTGCCGTTGTTCATCTTCTTCAGTGTGTACAGTTAAAGTCACAGGGGTACCTCTCTCAAAAAATTTATTTCGATTCGACGTTTACCAGTCATTAAACTTGCAGTTAGTTACATAGTTAAGGTAAGGACACACACAAACAAACACGGGTTTTTGTTTAAATCCGCGTTATCCGTGTCCTCATTTTATTGAGGAACCAGTTAATTAGTAACTTTCAACAAAATATTAAACAGGGGTGTCGAAATTTGTAAAAAAAAGCGCGTTGCCTAGGCAACGCAGCTCACATGTTAAAATGGGGATGGAGGGACTCGAACCCACACGCCTTGCGGCACATGATTCTAAGTCATGCGCGTCTGCCAATT
>JACSSI010000993.1 GCA_014879345.1 Anaerolineae bacterium
GTTCCGTCCTAACCGATTTAACGTCAGGATGGCACGGCTGGCAGCGGCGGCCCAGGTAACGATGGCCTGATTTTCCCAGGCCAGGTTTAAAGCGCTGCGACTGGTGAGAACGGCCGTTTCCAGTCGTCCGGTTCTAAACTGAATTTCGGCAAGATAGGTCATTAGTTCCGCTTGTTTTATCGCCTGATTAAAGGAAGTCAGCACCGGCAGCGCTTGCTCAAGTTCCATTTCCCAGGCGTCCCACAATCCCCACCGAAGCGGCCAGGGATGCAAGGCTGTAAGCAGCTCAAGGTAGGCGCCATGCAGATCTGGGCGGGTGCGCGCCCGCAGCAGCAGCACCATGAAACTATCGAAATGCGCTCTTAATTGCTGCGGCTGCTGAGTAGTGCGAATAAATACGACGGCCTGAGCCAACTGCCGGTTGAGTTGACTTTCGTAATAAGCAGTCCAGTTTTTGCGCTCAAGCTGCCAATTAGAAACGGCCGTATTCCCTATCAAAGTTCATTCTCAATAACCTTCCACAGGTTTTGAGCCGGTGAAAGATTGGCTAATTTGACCAATTCAGCAAAATTTCCGTCTGCAAGAAGGTGGTAGTTAACCGATGTAGGCGATAAATTGGCGTCGTAGGTGAACCAGCAATTTGCAGCAAGGAAAATTCGGTCAATTGGGTCAACGCTGCCGCAAAGTCATCTTCCGGCAAACCACTCATTAAGCGCAGCCAGCCAATATTCTCGCCATCAGGTGAAATGGATAGAAGGGAGAGCAGTAAGGCTTTGGCTGGTTTATCTAACAACTGCCAGGTGCGATGGTAGATATAGGTGAACAGCCGTTCGCTCGACTGCTGGTTGGCTTGTTGTAATCCATCTATCACCTCGTCCAAAGGCAGGTGAGCTAACTGGGCCGCTGTCAATTTCAAGGCTAACGGAACACCGCCGATCAAATCATGCAGTTGAACCACCTTGCTTATCTTCAGCTTCTCATTACGTCCGCGCCGCACTAACTCGCTTTCTAGCAAAATGCGACTGTCGGCCAGCGATAACGGGGGTACGGGTAAACAATGAACGAAAGGGTAGCGGCTCAAGGTATGGCGGCTGGTTAGCAAGAAACGGGCTGTATCCTTCAAGGTTGCCAGAATCGGGAGAAGCAGCGTGAGGTCGTCCAGGGTTTCCAGGTTATCAATGATAACCAGGTGGGATGAGGCGGCTAAAACAGGTTGCAGCCGTTCTAGCTTTTCTGAGACGGACAAGCCTGCTAATTCGGTTTGGCCTACTTGTTCAGCCAATCGGGTAACGATGTCGGACAAGGAGCGAGCCGGATCAACGACAGGCTGCAAATCCCCCTGAGCGGTCAGCCATTCATGCCGGGCGCTAATCCAGATAATGCCATCGAGGTCTCCTGTTTCTGCCATTTGATTGGCAAAGGCGCGGGCCAGGGCTGTTTTGCCCATACCGCCCAATCCCTCCAGGCTGATGAGGCGTGACCCGTTTTCTTGCTGCATAAGTTGGTTTACCTGTTGCAGAAGTGATTCACTGCCAAAAAGCTGGTCGTAATCGGGCGGGGGCAGGTGACGGCGCAGGTGCTGGGCGTGAAAACGGCCGTGGGCTGCCATCTCTTCACGGCGTACCACATCAACCAACAAATCCAGCCCGGTCTGGAGTCGGCGGCTGAAATGGCGGGGCACAACAGAAGCGGCCTGCGCCAATTCGTTGACAGTGATGCTCATGGGAATGAAATAGCGGTGGTAGAGGGCGCTCCATGCTTCCAGTTCAAGGTTGTTGTGGGAGAAGTCTGTGGCGAGAACGGCCGTTATTTGCTGCCGGGTAAGGGGTTTAGGGATGGGAAGTGGCTGGACTTCTACTGCACGGTATTGGGCCAGGTGAGTCAGCACTGTTTTCTCCAACCAATCATGTAAATGAATCTGCTTTTCGGCTGAGGAATGGCTGTTAAATTCGTGCAAAACATCCAAAGTCAACAACTCAGCCGGAGGGGGCTGGGCTTGCTGGAAGGCGTTGAGCGCCTGCTTGAGGCGGGGGGCTGTAATTTCGGTAATGTCCATG
>JACSSI010000994.1 GCA_014879345.1 Anaerolineae bacterium
CGCACAACTGAGGCCGCAAGCTGAGGCGCAGAGTTTAAAGATTCTGTGTGAACGTGTTGAATCTGCTTCGGGAGGTTCGGCAGTTGGCGTTTTTGTTCATGCAGATGTGGATCGGGTGGCACAGGTTTTGACCAATTTGCTGGGCAATGCGATTCGGTACACGCCGGATGGGGGGACGATTACGGTGAAGCTCCAGACGGTGCAAAATATGGCGCAGGTGGATGTGGTGGATTCGGGAATGGGGATTCCGGCGGAAGCCTTGCCGTATATTTTTGAGCGTTTCTACCGGGTTGATGTCTCACGCACCCGGCAAAGTGGGGGCAGCGGCATTGGTCTGACGATTTCGCGGTATTTGGTGTGGGCGATGGGCGGGGAGTTAACGGCCGTTAGTGAAGGCACGGGCAAGGGGTCAACTTTTTCATTTACCCTGCCGTTGGCTTAGGAATTAAACCTGACAGGTTTACAAACGGCATGGAAACTCCAATAAGTTTGCTCGTTCAAAGGTCTTGGACGACTAGAGGTTTCTAAAACCTGTCAGGTTTTTGATCGCCGCTGCCAGATAAACCCAAACACCAGCCGCCAGACGAGGATGAAGGCTCCGGCGACGACGAGGGTCAGCAGCATGAAGATGGCGGGGATGCCGCCTCGTTCAAAAAGAAACGCCCGCAGCAGTAAGCCCAAGGGGGCGGCGATGAGCCAGCCGTTTAAGCCGCGCAGCAGCAGCCGGCGTAAGGTGATGTTTTCTGCGGCGGGGTAAGCGCCAACAAGGGGAGCCACAATCAACCAGGTGATGAGAAAGGGAAACGCGGCTCGCAGCAGGCCCAGGATGGGGTTGTTAACGTCGGTGGTGGCGTGGTCTTGCTGGCCGATAAAGACAAAAAGCAGGATGGCGATGAGGTCGCCAGCCAGGAGTATGAGTCGAGGAAGGGTGTTTGTTTTGTTCATGCCGGGATTGTATCTGATTTTAAGTGACAGTCACTTGGACAGATTGTTAGTGGGTGATGGGGGCGATGAGGGGGTTGACGAGGCGGATGAGGTCGCTGGCGGCCAGTTCGATGCCGAATCCGGGATCGCCGCTGCTGATGCTAACGGCCGTTAGCTGTGTAAAGGCTTCGTCGAAGATGACGGGGACTTCGGGTGGCAGGCAGAGCGGGGAGACGGCGCCCATGATATAGGTGGTAACGGCCGTTATCTCTTCCTTGCTGGCAAACGTCAACCGCCGCCACTCAGAGGGCAGGGCGGCGCGGACGGCCTGGGGATGTACCTGCAAATGACCGGGTACACAGCCCATGACGTAGCGGGGCGCCTGGTGACGGCTCTCACGCAGCAGGATGGATTTGACCATCGTTTCAGCGACGACATCTCGTTGACGAGCGGCGGTTTCGATGGTGAAGACTGGCTCATCATGGGGAAGAATTTTATGAGGGATTTGCTTTTCTTCTAATATGTTGAGGATGCGTTGGGCGATTTCGGTTATCATAGGCTCATTATAGCCGATAGCATATTTTTAGGAGGGATTGGGAGCGAGATTCTATGACTGCACGAGTTGTTTCCTTGGTAACGGCCGTTTTGGCCGCGTTGGCTCTCATTTTCTTGTTGGTTTCCTTGCCTGAGCAGGCGCAAGCTGTTGTGTGGCAAGATAAGGTAGACCCGTGGGTTTTGCAAACGGTCGCATCGGCCACTTCGACAGGCTCAGCGACCGACACTTCGACAGGCTCAGTGACCGACACTTCGACAGGCTCAGTGACCGAGACGGAATTTTTGCTCTACCTGACTGAGCAAGCAGACCTCAGCGGCGCGGACGCTCTCCCGTCTAAGGCGGAAAAGGGGCGGTATGTTTATGAACAGTTAACGGCCGTTGCTGCCCAATCTCAGCCCACCCTCCTCAAAGAATTAGAGCGACTGGGGGTGGCTTACAAACCATTTTGGATAGCCAATATGGTGTGGGTGCGCGGGGACGAGGCGGCGCTGGCACAGTTGGCACGGCGGCAGGATGTGGCGCATGTGTATGCTAATCCCGCCGTAAAAGCGGCGCAGCCAGAAACCAGTCCCTTGC
>JACSSI010000995.1 GCA_014879345.1 Anaerolineae bacterium
TTCGTGACAATTCGATGCTATTTACGAAGGAGACTTTTGTAGTCTCATACACAACTTTAAACCGCACCCTTGTACTTCTTTACCATTGTATTCAATGTTAATTTATGCTAAATTCCAACGATGACTGGAAAGCTTGTCATCGTCGAAACAACTGTATAATCAATACATCACTTCATCCCCACAACAAGCCAAAGCTATATTGGAATAGGAATCAGTAGCGTATGAGTACAGTAGCCCCTGTTGTACGTTCCAAAGATGAAGCCAAAGCATCCTATAACCGGATGAGCCGTTGGTATGATAGGGTTGCGGGAAATTCTGAGAAAAAATACCGCGACATTGGCCTGGAGAAACTAAATGCCCAGCCAGGCGAACATATTCTGGAAATAGGCTATGGGACGGGGCATTGTGTACAGGCTTTGGCAACGGCCGTTACCAGCAGCGGTCAGGTGTGTGGCATCGACATCTCCGAAGGCATGAACCAGATCGCCCAGGCGCGCATCGAAAAAGCAGGTCTGTCTGAGAACGTTGACTTGCACGTTGGTGACGCCTCAACCTTGCCATTTTCCCCCGAAAGTTTTGACGGTGTTTTCATGAGCTTCACCCTGGAGCTGTTTGACACGCCTGAAATCCCCCAGGTATTACAACAATGTTATACAGTTCTGCGCCCAGGTGGGCGGATTGCCGTTGTTTCCCTCATTAAAAAACCAGGCAAAGCCGTCGCCATCTACGAATGGTTTCACAAAAAAATGCCAACGGCCGTTGACTGTCGCCCAATCCATGCGCAGTCAGATATTGTGACCGCTGGGTTCACCCTTCAAAATGTATCAGCACTCTCCATGTGGGGACTGCCCGTCGAAATTATTGTAGCTTCCAAATAACAGTTTGTATTAATGTAACCCTCTAACTGTTACTGGAAAAAATTAATGGTATCAGAAAAAATGAGGCAAATATGAAGTATGCTTACATTGCCACCGGCGCTGCAAACATGTATTGTGGAAGTTGTATGCGGGATAACACATTAGTCGCTGCCATGAAAGCCCTCGGACACGACATCACCATGCTGCCTATGTATACACCGCTGCGCGTAGATGAAGAAAGTGTCAGCGAAGAGTACGTATTTTACGGTGGTATTGAAGCCTACTTACTCCAGCAATTCCCCCAAAAAACAATTTGGCGCAATATGGCGCTTAAAGTAGCCAGTTCACAGGCAATATTGAAAATGCTGCCTCATTTTGATATTGGTTCAAACGTAGACCCAGCCCAAAATGCAGAGATGACGTTGTCCATGCTGCGGGGTGAGATGGGAAACCAAAGTCCGCTTTTGCAAGAAATGGTAGATTGGATGACCTCATCCCTGCGCCCTGATTTAGTCCATGTCACCAATACCCTCATCTCCGGTGTCGTGCCTGCAATCAAACGACAGTTGAACGTGCCTGTTGTTTGTGGCCTGCACGGTGAGGATATTTTTATAGATGGCTTACCAGACCCCTATCGTGAACAGGCCCTGGATTTGATTCGAGAAAATTGTCGAGAAATCGATCAATTCATTGCCATCAGCCAATATTACGCAGATTATTTTGCGCCGCTGGTGGGCATCGAACCAGAGAAAATCACTTTAGTGCGCCCCGGTATTGCTTTACAAGATTATGGCCTAAACCTTCACCCAAACAGCGAGGAAATGCCGTTGACGATTGGCTATTTAGCCCGCATCTCTCCAGAAAAAGGGCTGCATCTTCTGGCAGAAGCCTTTATTCATTTGTGTCAATCCGGGCAGTTCCCCACGCTTCGTTTAAAAGCCTCGGGCTATTTAAGCCGAGTTCATGCCGGGTATGTTGAAGAGATCAAGGCACGATTGGCTGACGCAGGTGTTGGGGATCGCGTTGAAATTTTGGGTACAGTGGATCGTCAACAAAAGCTGGACTTTTTACGCAGCATTGACTTGTTTGCCGTGCCTACCATTTACCGTGATCCGAAAGGTTTGCCGGTTTTGGAGGCATTGGCAAATGGCGTGCCTGTGGTGCAGCCCAACCATGGTGCATTTCCAGAACTGGTCAA
>JACSSI010000996.1 GCA_014879345.1 Anaerolineae bacterium
CAAAAGGGGGGATAGAACTGTTTTTGGGAGCGACCAAGTTCGCACGAGGGCGTGCGAACTCGGTGTTTTTGAAAAGTTGCGCTATTTGTTTTGCTTAACGGCCGTTACCCCCCACCGTCTTACGACGACCACCACTTTTACTGGCAGTCAATATCCGGTAATTGGTTAGGAACAGCACCAACAGCCCGCTGCCCCAATAGACCACCGTCATCCCTAAATTGCCGCTGTCCGTGCCTGCCATCACGCCATGCGCTGTCACCATGATAAAGGCGATAAACGTCAGGTAATGCAGTTTGCGCCAACGCTTTTGTCCGATTTGCTTACGAAAGCTGAAGCTGATAGACGTGAGAAACATCAGATAGAAGCCGATGATGCCCAAGCCCACCCACTCTGGACGATAGGGGCCGATGAAGGGAATGGTAATATCGGCCAGCCGATAGGTGTAGTACGAATCGAAGAAGAGCGCCAGAGCGTGCAGGCTGGTCAGCGCCAGCGCCAGCCACGAGAGCATGTTGTGCATCGCCAACGACACTGCCGCCGGAATGCCTTCCTTGATGATTTTCGAGCTGAGCAGCAAGCCCCAGATGGTGGAGCCAGCCAGCAGCAGATAAGCTACCGTCCCGGACGACCGCGTGAAATACCAGGGGGTTTTGCTGGTGATACCAAAGAAAACGGTCGTTTCCTGCACCAGTGCCATATTATTCAACAACAAACTGCCCGCTGCCAGGAAAAACGCTCCGCCGAACAGCCCAACGATTAAACTCAATAAAAAAATAAATAATTGCTTTTGTTTTGTTTCTGTCTCATTCATATTCGGTGAAAGTGATGTCATGAGTTGTTCTCCTAAAAATTTTTAACGCAGACTTGTGCTGAGCAACGCCGAAGTAGGCGCAGAGGCGCAGAGAAAAAACTGTACAACTAAGCGTAGGCCACGCCTGCATAGGTTGCCATGGCTGGGGTCAGCAGCAGTTCCTCAGATTGGGTAACGAGCGTCGCTGGCATGTGGTGTGTTTGCAAAGCGGCCAGACCCGCCGCCGCGCCTTGAATGATGGTGGCGGTGGCCCAGGCTTCAGCGACAACGGCCGTTTCTGCCCAAACGGTTGCCGTTAGCAAATCTGTATCTGCCGGTTGACCCGTGATTGGATCGATGAGATGGTGGTGAGAACGGCCGTTTTGCTGCCAGCGCCGGTGGTCAATACCAGAGGTAGCTAGGCTGGCGTGAGCCAACGGCAGCGTGAACAAATCCACCTGGATCGGGCTGGTGCGCGGCGTAGTGACCGCCACCGGCCAACCGTCATAGCCGACGGGGGGTGAGCCAGCAGAGATGTCACCGCCCGCATCTACCAGGCACGGGCCACATTGCGCCAACAGCGCCACCGCTTGTTGAGCCGTATACCCTTTGGCAATACCGCCCAAATCCAGGCGCAGCCCACGGGGCAGATACACCGACCTGTCTGCCTCGTCCAAAACCACATCTTGCCAGTTTCCCAGCGCCACCGGATAGTCGGGCGGATTGGGCAGCGGCGTGTACGTGAGCATTTGTTCAAATGATTGCGTGTATCCGGCTTGTTCCAGTTTATTGAGGATGGTGGGGTCAAAACGGCCGTTTGTCCTTTCAGCCATCTCCAACGCCACCACCAACACATCCCACAGCAAATCGGAAACGGCCGTCCACTGCCCGGCGCGTGAGTTGATCTGGGAGAGTTCGCTGTCTGCCTGAAATCGGCTTAAAACTTGCTCGTTATGCCGAAACAAGGCTTCTGCTTCGGCAAAGGCCGGCTGAGCCGCTGCTTGGTCGTCTGTTTCCAGCCAAAAAGCCATTTCGGTACCCATCGCTCGAAAGTGATGGGAGCGCCAGGATGAAGGGTGTGGGTTTAGATTCATGATAGTCTCGCTTCGATAATACGTTGTGTAGGGGCGGGTCTTGTACCCGCCCAGTTAGGGCGACCACAAGGGTCGCCCCTACGTTACCCATTTATTTTCTTAATTTGAAAGCGTGCCGCCACACAAACTTGTCAGGATGATTTGGTTTTGGCAACCGGCTGTGTTTGTTG
>JACSSI010000997.1 GCA_014879345.1 Anaerolineae bacterium
CAAGGACACCAAGGCATGAATATTGTAAAAAAGATCGCTATCAATGTTGAGACGACTTTTGTTTTTATACAAACTATGTTACAGGGTACTTCAGGAGAAAAAGACCTGGCCGTCATCACAAAAATGGAGCACGTTCCTTTACGCTTGTTGGGCTTAAAGGATGTTCCGGCTGTGCCTATAGCAGATCCCACTTATATGGTTGAGATGTTGTCCAAACTAAATGCGCGGGTCAAAGAAGTAAACTTTGCTGTCCAAGGTTTATCAGACACGTATACTATTGGTGACGAGCAGGCGACTGCCCAAGAGTTTCTATTTGGAAAAGTTACGGCCACAAGCAGCCTGGGTGCTCAAAATCTGGATATTGATCCAGAAACAATCGGACAAGAAGATTTGGCTTGGGATCAAAACCGAGAGGCCCGAGACAACTTGCAACAGCTTTTAGACAAAGATGACAAATTTGTTTTGAATTTGCTAGAAGATGGCTCTTTTTATCGTTCGGTAAATCCTATGGCTCGTAGCAGATTTGATGCGCTTGTGGAACCTGCTGACAACGAATTTGCATCTAACAGCTTGATGCCCAATGCAAACTTATTGACAAATCTCTCTTTAACCGAAGCTAAACAGTGGGCTATATCGTGGACGAATTTCGATAATGTTTTGCCAGAGGCTGCGCCGAAACTCCCAGAATTAGAAGCAAGCATAACCAGTGCGGATGAAGCCAGTAAACAATTTTGGCCGATGATCGCTCGATATGGGCTTGCGTACAACTTGTTGATATTGCAAAAATTAGGAGAAGGGTCAATTAATCCAGTAAAACAAAAATTTAAAGCGGTTTGGGATGCTGACTTTGATGTCCTGTTGAAAGAAAACCGACTTTACCTCATTGACTTAAGTATTTTTACCACCGTCGAACCGCAACTGGTTGATGGCAACAAACGCTTTACTCCCGGCAGTATGGTAATCCTGTCTCAAGATTTGCAGACGAAAGCCTTGACGCCCATCGCCGTCCGCATTTCAGGCTACCAGGACAAAAACACACAAATTTATACACGGGATAATGCCACAGATGCGGCCTGGTTGTATGCGCTGCAAGCAGCTAAAACCTCAATCACTGTCTATGGTATTTGGCTGGGACATGTCTATCATTGGCATATGGTGACGGCCGCTATGATCATGACCTTTTTGAATAACGTGCCTAAAAAACATCCGTTGTTTCAACTGATAGCGCCGCAGTCAGATTATTTGATTACGTTTAACACAATTTTATTGTTATTGTGGTCAGAAATTGGGCCACCAACTTCGATTAGCTCTTCGTTCCAATTTTTGCGTCTGCTTGACACATTTGCTATTGATCGCACTTTTCTGGATGATGATCCGATTGTCACTTTAGCGCGGCATGGCTTAGAAGAAAAAGATTTTACGGTGCATGAGGCGTGGGATCAGTATCCCATTGTAGGGCAATATTTGAAATTCTGGCAGGCGACTGAAGCGTATATTGACACTTTCGTCGAGACAACTTACCCAAATGATGCAGCGGTTGCGAAAGACCACATTTTGCAAAAATGGATGTCTGAATCAGCAAAAGCGAGTGAAGGCAATATCAAAGGGCTGCCAAATATGAATAGCAAAGCATCTTTGAAACGGGTGTTGACTAGCCTCGTTTACCGCATTACGGTGCATGGTGCCTCCCGCTTAGGCCCTACAGCGAACCCGATGTTGACCTTTGTGCCTAATTTCCCGCCTTGTCTGCAAAAAACGGAAATTCCGACACCCACAGCTGAATTTGATACCACACAACTCTTTGAATGGTTGCCCAAAACGGGTGTGATTGGCAAAATGATGACTTTTTACTTCACATTTGTATTCTCCAAGCCATACAAACCCTTTGTACCGTTGGGGGGGGTTGAAACTAATTTATTTTTTCCCCATGGCATGGCTGATCCCCGGAATAAAGCATTGGTCGAATACAGAAAAACCGTGGCTGATTTTATTCAAGCCTATTATCCGGCATCGCACCCACCACAAATGGGGCAATGGCCGTTAAATATTGA
>JACSSI010000070.1 GCA_014879345.1 Anaerolineae bacterium
CAAGGGGTTCAGTATGCCATCAATAAGTTCCATCCCATTGACAATGTGTATATCTATCTGGATATTGCCCATTCAGGCTGGTTGGGCTGGCCCAACAACTTTACCGCAGCGGTGACGTTGTACAAGCAAACGATACAGAATACGGTCAATGGCCTCAACAGCATCGATGGCTTTGTCTCAAATACGTCTAACACCACGCCAATCACCGAGCCGTTCCTGCCGGATGATACACTGGTTATTCCCGGCGCTAATCTGCCAATCCGTTCCGCTAGTTTTTATGAGTGGAATCCCTATTTTGGCGAGCTGCCGTTTGTGACGGCCTTTAGAAACAGTCTGATTGCCAACGGGTTCCCCAGCGGCATTGGCATGCTCATTGATACGTCTCGGAATGGTTGGGGCGGGGCTGGTAGACCAACGGCCGTTTCCACTGCCACCACTATCAACGCCTACGTAGACGAATCACGCATTGACACCCGTCCCCATCGCGGCGGCTGGTGTAACCAGGTTGGCGCCGGTATCGGCGCCCGGCCAACGGCTGCCCCTGCGCCCGGTGTCGACGCCTACGTGTGGGTGAAACCGCCCGGTGAATCAGATGGCATCAGCGACCCGAACTTCCCCATCGACCCGGATGATCCGGCCAAGCAGCATGATCCCATGTGCGATCCCAACGCCCAGAGCGTCTATAACAGCGCTGTACCTACCAACGCTATGGCTGGCGCACCGCATGCCGGCCGTTGGTTTGCCGCACAGTTCCAGGCGCTCGTGGAGAATGCTTATCCACCGCTTCCTTAAAGTAAATATCTCTCGAACTTGTCGAAGGAGATTCAGACTTCGACAAGTTCTCTCCTCCTAGAAAAGCCCCGTTCCATACAAAAAAATGGAGCGGGGCTTTTTGTTTTGTGTGCTAGAATTCGTAACTATACAGCTAGACTTGACAGGTTTAGGTACAAAATTGTCTGCAAAGATAGGATGCTATGCAAAAATGCCTTCCTGTTAAAACACGTCAATAAACCTGTCAGGTCTCAGTCGGTACACCTGTATGGTTACTAGAATTCTTTGAAAAGGAGATGATTGTGGCTCAATTATATGATGTGATCATTATCGGCGGTGGCATTATGGGGTGCAGCACGGCCTTTCAACTGGCACAGCGCGGGGTAAAGGTGGCGCTGCTGGAGAAAAGCACCATCGGCGCAGGGCCAACGGGGAAATCATCAGCCATCATCCGGCAGCATTATTCCAATGAACTGACGGCGCGGATGGCGTATTACAGCCTGCACGTTTTCCAGAATTTTGAGGAGATTGTGGGCGGGGAATGTGGTTTTACGCCGTGCGGCTTTTTAATGCTGGTGGCCGAAGCAGATAAAGCAGGGCTGGCAGCCAACATCGCCATGCAGCAGCAGATCGGCATTGAAACCAGCCTGGTATCGTCAGCAGAAATCAAGACGCTGATGCCTGGCTTGAAAGCTGACAACTTATCGGCCGCCTACGAACCTAAAAGCGGCTACGCCGACCCGTATCTCACCGTCACCAGTTATGCACAGGCGGCGCGGCGTTTGGGCGCGACCATCCACCAGGAGACGCGAGTAACGGGTATCCGCATGGCAGGCGGCAAAGTGCAGGGCGTGGACACAGATAAAGGCTCGTTTGACGCGCCGGTGGTGTTGAACTGTACGGGCGCCTGGGGGGCGCAAGTGGCAAAGATGGCGGATGTAGACGCGCCGATTGATGCCTGCCGCGTTCAGGTCTCTATGTTTCGCCGCCCAGCCGGGGAAGAAGCGGGGCATCCGGTGGTGGCGAATTTTGAACACGCCATCTACTTCCGTCCTGAGACGGGCGGCCTGACATTGGTCGGTCTGATTGACCCCAAAGAAGCCGACGCCATCGTCAATCCTGACCACTTCTCGGAAAATGTGAGTGATGCGTTTGTGCTGGAATCGGGCGAACGGCTGGTATCCAGTTATCCGGCGATGGCATGGAGCCAGAGTGTGGGCGGTTATGCCTCGCTGTACGCCATCACGCCAGACTGGCATCCCATTATTGATGAACTGCCAGCAGGCAGCGGCTTGTATTTGTGCAGCGGTTTCAGCGGGCATGGCTTTAAGCTCGGTCCGGCGGTGGGCAAGATGCTGGCTGATTTGGTGATGGGTGTGGCGGAGCCTGAGTTTGATGCGGGGTTGTTTAGAAACGGCCGTTTTGCAGCCAATCAACCAGTCCGAGGCCAATACGAATACAGTATCGTTGGTTAATGACTATACAAGCGCCAAAGCAACAGGTCGTATTTGCCTGTGTTATAATGTCGCCAAGAAACTTAGACGTTTCAGAGGACAAAACAGATGAAACTAAACCGCATTACCATCAATCCAGCTCGTATGAATGGACAGCCGTGTATACGTGACTTGCGTCTGACCGTTCGTCGCGTGATTGAGATTCTGGCTATTTACCCAGATCGCGCTGAGTTGTTTCAGGAATATCCGGAACTGGAAGAAGAAGATATTCGGCAGGCCTTAGCTTACACGGCCACTTATTTTGAAGACCAGATTGCCCCATTTAGCTATGAAATTGCTTCTTGATCAGGGCTTGCCTCGTTCGGCTGCCTCGCTGCTGTGTGAGGCAGGTATTGATACGATTCATGTTGGCGATATCGGTTATGCTACCGCGGCCGATGCTGATTCTGGAAAAAGGGCGTCAAGAAAATCGTATTGTGGTGACCCTAGATGCAGATTTTCATGCGCTTTTGGCGCTGACTGAAGCAACATCTCCCTCTGTGATCCGCATCCGCATTGAAGGATTACGTGCCCCGGCTTTTGTCGTTCTCATGCAACAAGTGCTGGACGGTTGGCCCGAAATACTGACCCAGGGCGCGGTTCTAAGCGTTCAACAAGATCGTGTGCGGGTGCGTCATTTACCCTTGGCTTAACCCGTTGCAAGATCAAGTCAAATACACAAAATTTGGCGGGAGATAGTCGTTATGATACTATTAGGTTTAATTCGATACATATCAATTTAATTACAGGGAAACGAACTGTGACTCAAATTTGGCAAACTGTACATGATTTTCATCTCATAGCCGCCGCTTTGGCAGGCGTAGAACGCCTGTCTCTGTCTCAGTTCGCGTATAGAAGCGAGGTGGATCAGCGATAAGTTGAACCCACTTTTAGCACAGACATTTGATAAAACGCGAACGGCATCGTTCGCGTTTTTTGTTTTCAGGCAGAATGCACATGAAGCAGACATTTAATTTTTGGCTGGCAGGTTTTGCAGCGGTTGGCGACAACGGCCGTTTCCCCCAACCTAATAATGTCCGAGACGAACGGATAGAAGAACTGCGCCGGAAACGGACGCTGTGGTCGCGCCTTTGCTGAATGTGAAAAGCAAGTTATTTACTATCAAGTTTTCTCAAGCGCGACCCTCAACCGGTCGCGCTTTTTTATTTTAGGGTCTTTGGGAATTCATGTAGTTTTACACGCATCATGCTGAGTGAAACGAAGCATCCCAGAGGTACAGGATTCTTCACTGCGTTCAGAATGACACGAACCCCAGCAAATCCTAAAGACCCTTATTTTATAGACGTTCATATGGAGGATACCCATGAACAACACAACCGTTTTAGTGAAAGAACTCAGACAAGCAACCGGCGCTAGTTTTCTGGATTGCAAACAAGCCCTGCTCGCCCATGATGGCAATTATGAGCAAGCGACGGCTTTCTTGCGCCAGAAAAATTTAAACAAAGCCGCCAAAAAAGCAGAGCGGCAAACAACCGAAGGCTTAATCGTGGTGAAAACGAACGAGACCGACGTGAGCATGGTCGCCCTAAATTGCGAAACAGATTTTGTGGCGCTGACGCCTGATTTCAAAGCGCTCGCCCATCAACTGGCAGAACTGGTATTGGCTGATAAATCGCTGACGGATGCGGGGGAATTGGCAACGGCTCCTTCAACAAGCTCAGGACAGGCCGTTCTCCCCACCAATCCCACGCAAACTGTGCAAGAGGCGATCCAGGCGCTCATCGGCAAGTTGGGCGAGAACATCAAACTTGGCGCCGTCGCACGTTACACAACGATTGAGACTGGCATCGTGCATGGCTACGTTCATGCTGGAGCAATTGATGGCTATGGGGCGGATGAAGGACGACTGGGTGTGCTGGTTGCGGTTGCGGTGGGTGATGAAACCATCGCGCATGATCTGGCACTCCATATCGCCTCTGCTGCGCCTGAATTTATCGCAATTGCTGACATTCCAGCAGAAGTCTTGGCTGAACATAAGGCGCAATTGTGGGCAGCCGTTGCTGACGAGAACAAACCAGATGCCATCAAAGAAAAGATGGTTGCAGGACGGCTGAACAAGTTTTATCAGCAGAACTGCTTGCTTGAGCAGCCATTTTTAAAGGACGACAGCCTTACGGTAGCGGAATGGTTGCAAAAGAAGGGTGATGAGATGGGAACGGCCGTTTCCGTCCTAAACTTCACCCGCGTCGCTATTGATACCTAACAAAAAAGAGTCAGAGTGAAAAATCTCTGGCTCTTTTTTATGAGTAGAAAAGGTTGCCTATAAAGCAAAACCCTCCATCGGAGGGTCACTGTTTACTGTTCACTGAAAACTGTTTACTGACGACTGGCTTTATCCGCCCAGCGAAAGGCCAAAAATCGCGGTCAACAGAAAGCAGACAAACGTCACCGCACCACAGCCCATCACCACGCCGAACAACATGATAAATACCAGAACATAATTCGTTGTTTGATCTTCCATTTCTTGCCTCGTTACCTTGATCTCTACTTCACAAACTTGGTTGCATATTGTAGCGCATCCTTTCGGACGTGGCTAACCCCCGATCAAGGTTCTATTCCTCCACCTTTCTCTGAAACACGCTGCGGAGGTTAACACGCTTTTCCAACTTGCAATTTAAACGGCCGTTTCCGTTATAATGAAGAACATGATCGAAACCTACTCGTTTGGCAACTGGCTTAAACAACGGCGCAAACAGTTACGCTTGACACAAAAAGAGGTGGCTACGGCCGTTTTCTGTTCCACTGCCATGATCAAAAAAATCGAAGCCGACGAACGCCAGCCCTCCGTTGAATTGGCTCAGGCGCTGACTACTGCCTTGCAAATTCCTGTTGAGCAGCATGAGGTTTTTGTGGCATGTGCGCGGGGGGAACGGCCGTTAGACCAATTAACAGCCCCCCCACCAATCACTGATATTCCCCCCTTGCCGTACCAGCAGCGCAATTTACCTGCACCTGCTACGCCCTTCATTGGCCGCACCCAAGAATTGGCAACGATAACTGAGCAATTACAGGGCGTCGGGGTGCGGCTGGTAACATTGCTTGGCCCAGGCGGAATGGGCAAGACGAGATTGGCGCTTGAAGCAGCAGGGCAGGTGCAAACTGAGTTTGCAGATGGTATTGTGTTTGTGGATTTAACGGCCGTTACCGACCCCACCCTCATCCCCGATACCATCGCCCACGCCCTCAACCTCACACTACCCGGCGCGGCAGACAAGCATTTGCCCCGCGTCTTGCGCCAGCGACAAATGCTCATCTTGCTCGACAACTGCGAACAGCTTGGCGATGGGCTAGAATGGCTCTCAACATTGTTAGCCGCCGCGCCCGACATCACCTTGCTGGCAACTTCACGCGAGCGATTGCAACTAGCGGAGGAATGGGTTTTCTCCGTATCGGGGTTGGATGACGCACTGGAACTGTTTGGGCAAACGGCCGTTCGTGTGCAACCCAATTTTGATATGAGCGTGGAGGAAACGGCCGTTCGCCACATCTGCCAACTCGTCGAAAACCTGCCCTTAGCGGTGGAATTAGCCGCAAGTTGGACACCCTTCCTCACCTGCGCCCAAATCGCAGAGCATATCCAAAACGGCTTGGACATTCTAGCCACAACCGTCCGCAACATCCCCGCCCGTCATCGCAGTATGCAAGCGGTGTTTGCTACTTCTTGGCAACTGCTCACCAAAATGGAACAAGATGCGTTGATGCGGCTGTCTGTTTTTCGAGGGGGTTGGCGCGTAGAGGAGGCAACGGCCGTTGCTGGCGCCAATCTATTTCTGTTACGCAGCCTGGCCGAAAAATCATTGGTGCGCGTGGGAGAGAACGGCCGTTTTGACCTGCACGAACTTACCCGCCAATACGCCGCCGCCCAGTTACACGCCGCTGGTATTGAAACAGAAACACGCCAACAACACGCCAACACCTTTTTTGCCCTCGCCCAACGCCTCGAGCAGACCCAATCCACGTCAGAGGGACCTGATCTTTTTCAGCAAGTTCAGCAAGAATTTCGCAATATTGAAGCCGCCTTGCAGTGGCTCTTAGACAGCGAACAAAGCAGCCAGGCTTTGCAACTTGCTGGCCAGCTATGGACGTTTTGGTTTGGGGGTGGGCACCGTCAGGAAGGCGTGCGCTGGCTAGAGACAATTTTGGCCCGCTCAGATCAGGCGGACAGTATAGCCCGCTGTGGAGCACTGCTCACCGTCGCCAGCTTACTACCTCTTATTGGGCGTGAGCAAGATGCCGCCACCTACATGGCTCAGCTCAAACCCATGGCTTACCGCTTAGAAGACCCTTTCCTCTTAATCCGCGTGCTATTTACTGTGAGCCTATATCTGGGCGACCGCGAGGAAGGCAAACGAACCCTCGAAGAAGCGCTCCCTTTATTTGATTTGATTGAAGACGAAAGAAAGGGAGCTATTGTGCCGTTTTACGGCTTCTATGGCGATTTATTACGAGAAACGGGGCAGTACGCAGACGCCAAAGCCTATTATCAAAAAGCGGAGGAGGTTCGTCTTCGCTATGGGTTTAGTATGGCTGACAACCATACGGGAAGCTTTGGACGGCTGGCCTTACAAGAAGGCAATCTGCCCGAAGCTTACGCCCTCGTATCAGAACAGGTAGAGAAGATGCGCCAACTTCACCATCATAAATGGCTGGCCGATTGGCTGGTACGACTGGGTGAAATTGAAACGTATTTGGGTGAATGGCCTGCCGCGCAAACCCATCTGCAGGAATGTTTTCAACTGATGGAGATGATGGGAGATTTGCGGGGGCAAGCCGACGTATTGGCGGGCTTGGGTTATTTAGCTTTGCAGCGCGAAGAGCGGGCAACGGCCGTTGCCCACCTGCAAAATAGCCTCCACTGTTACGCCGAAATCACACCGCCCACTACTACCACCAAAGTTCGGGCTCTCACCCCTGAACTGATCGATGCCATTTTACGGGCTGGTCTGGCGGCGGCAGCGAATCAACAGCCAGCCCAAGCCGCCACTCTGTTTGCCGCTGTTACCCGTTTTGCATCTGCCATGAACCATTTCCCACCGCCGCCGCTGGCACAGGCGATGAGCGAGGCGGTAACGGCCGTTCGCGCCGCCCTCTCGTCGGTTGAATGGGAAACGGCCGTTGCCCAAGTACAACAACTAACCCTCGACGAACTGCTTGCAGTCTGGCAAGCGTGACATATAAAAACGAACCAGTCCAGCACGATGAGCTAAAATATCAGCCAGCGGCTTGCCCGTCTTGTATTCCCAATCGGTGGCAAATTCTGGCTGCAACACTGTGCGCAACATGCTGGCTAAGGCAAGGGGTGCATAACGCAGGGGCATCGCACATTGGTACGCATCCCAAATAAAGGTTTCATCACCTGACCATCCAGCGGTACGCAAACCAGCCAGATAGCCATCAAAAGCAGCCCGTTCCAACTTTTCGGCATTGTCCAGCGGTACATAATCGAGCAGCAGTGTGGCGCCAACGAAGGCAGCCAACTCTTCACCCACCGCACCCTCCCCAACAAATGCCCAGTCGAGCAAGGCCAACTCATCGCCTTGCCAACTGAGGTTGCCGCGATGGGCATCCAGGTGACAGAGGGTTTGTGGCAGTTGTGCCAATTTAGCCAGATAGGGTTGCCGGTTTGCCCACAATTGGCGCAAGGTAGCCATCTCTTCTGGGGCAAAGTAAGCGGTGAGCAGTGGATGATTGTAGCCGTCCATCCCTTCCACCATACCAAAGATATTGGTTAGCGGGCCGTGTACCCATTTGGCGCACCACGATTGGCTGAGCCAGGGTTGGTCGCATGGCGCATGGGTGGTGGCCTGCCATTTACCCAGCCGATAGGCGGCTTCTCGATAATCATCCCAAGTCCATTCGTGATCTGTGGATAAACATTCTTGCCACAGCCAGCATTCGCTGGTGCTGATTCGGGTAATTCCCAGAAATTGAGGCACACGCATCCCAGCAGGCAGGTTGTCGAACAAGCTCGATTGAGCCGCCAATGCTTCACGCTGCCAGTAGCCGAAGTGGTGTTGGTCTTCGGCCATCTCACGAGTGACGCAGGTGCCATCAGGCATGGCGACACCTTCAGGGGAGCGTAGGACTTTGATGACGACTTGCCACTTGTGTATGTGGTTTGTGTGAGAAACGGCCGTTCCTGCCATTTTATACACACCACCAGCCATTGGTGAACTATCCAGTCCGCCCAACAATGTTACTTGCCAGTCCGTCACAATTACAGGTTCAGCCAACGACTGGCTAACGATTGTTTCTAACTGCTTTACATCCATGTGGGTAAGGGCTTCTACAACAGCATTGGACTTCATCTTGGGTATCATGATGACACCTCATTAGTCGAATTCGTATGCATGTGCCATTGGTCTATCATGGCTGCTTCCCAGTTATAGCTGCCGTAGTTCAGAAACGTTTGCGCTTCTTTGGGACTCAGCCCCATTTGCGTGGTACAGATGCCGCTCAGCCATTTTTTACAAACGGCCGTTATCCACTGCATCATCCGTCCTTGCTTTTTCGTCTCATTTGCGGCTGTCATCTGGTTCATTTTGTTGCCTCCACAGTTTTGATTTGCTTAACTGTGGCTATTAAACCAGATAGGAAGTGGGGATTGGTCTCCCTGAAGGGATACACGAGGGATACAAAATTTATATTGTTGGCGACAGATAATCCTACACGCAAGGCACGGCGTGTGGGGCGGCGATCGTTGCTGTTATTCTCTCACAGGTAGGTGGTAGCTTTTGGCTCGATGCTATTTAGTCACTTCCGGTTGACCTACTGATCATAATGGGTATATCTAGTTGATGTACGCCAGCCGCAGCTTGTTCACCGTTGGCACCAGGTACATTCAATCTTTCCCCGGTTTGCCAATCATACAGCCCGACGCTGAGATGATACTGACCCTCTGGCGCATCTTCGGGAATGATAATTGTAAATTTCTCGTCAACAACTTCTCCAGGCCACCACCGGTAGGTCGGGTAGACTTCATTGTAGGGCCTTTTGTCCTGCTGCCCCACAAGTGCGCCGCTTTCATCGTGAATGAGGTGCGTAAACATAGTCAAATTACGGACGGTTGGCGCTGAGGATGTCCAATACAATGTAAAATCAAGCGGGTCTCCCGGGGCGAGTTCCGTGTCTGGAATTGAATAACCAATCAATGTTATTGACTCTCCAAATTGGGCATTATCTGGGTAGTCGATAATATAATTATCTGTTCTATCTATTGGTTTTTCCCCATCCCTTACCCACACGTCTACCAGTTGATATTCTCGGTTAAACTGTCCCAGGTAGGAAAATTTGTTTTCCAAAAAGCGGTGAAATCTCGGATAGTCCCTGAGAAATATCAAGTGCCATCCTGTTTGTACAGAGACCTCAACAGTCACCAAACGGGTATCCGTCTCTATGATTTCATCGATCAACATCTCACCGGTGATCTGGCCGCTTGTTATGGCACCATGTGATATGGCCGCGCCGGAATAGGTTGTGGGGCGGCGTGCATAAAATGCCAGGCCTATATCGTCTACCATTATGGTGTCGTCTGCTTCTGTGTGCGCTTGAATGAGGGAAACGAGTTCTTCTGTGCCAGTTTCTGTAAAACTGATCTCTTGGATGTTTTTCTGGAGCGACGGGATAAGGATCAGCAGGATAGCAGCAATGCCTACAACACGACCCCACCCACGGTAACGGCCGTTTACCAAATCTGCCAGTAGCCATGCCGCCAACAAGACAATCGCGGGCAGCGCATACATAAAATGACGCTGGAGCAGCTCTCGTGACAGGAAGAGCAAAATAAGCACAGAGGGCAACTGCCATGCCCAGCGGCTGCGACCGTCGCCCTGTTTGAAGCCTAAAGCAGCCGATACCAGCGCAATGATCAATAAAACTGGATAAAGGCGCAGATAATAAGCAAAGATACCCAGTTGACGGGCAAGCACAGCTTGTAAGGTTTCGCCGCTGCCCTGCATGAGATGATGTCCCAGCACCTGCTCAAAAAAATGGGGCGAAAACCAGTAAAAGCCGCCAGCTAACAGCAGCAGAACGAGCAGCAGTGGTGTGACAAAGGCGATCACCTGGCGCAGTAATTGGGAAAACGGCCGTTTCACCCGCCACGCATCCCACAACAGCCACAAGCCAATGCCGCCTGCGGGCAGCAAACCAAACAGTTTCGCCATCGTACCCAGCCCAAACGAAACACCGCTGGCAACCAGGAAACGCCGCTGCGGCTCCGTTTTAGGCCACGTTGCCAAAACCACACCCAACGTCACAAAAAACATAAACAGCGGCTCATTGCGAAAGATGCGTAAATCCTTAAAGACATCCGGGTGAAACAAAAACAGAAGCAGTGCCAATAACCCCGCCAGAAAACCGTGATGTCGCCGCCCTGCGAAAAACAACAACACCGCCGAAGCAAACGTCAATACCACGCTGTAAAAGCGCATGACCCATAACGACGCCGACCCCAGTTTCATGATGCTCGCACCGGCGAATAAAAACACAGGCAGCTGCGGCGTCATAAAATCACGGTACGGCAGTTCTCCGGCCGTCGCCATGCGCCAGGCCTGGTAGAGATACTCTCCTTCATCGTCATTAAGGCGAGAACCCGTCAGGTTAAAAAGATAACCAGCTAATAACAAAACAATAAGGATGGCGGGTATCCACACCCGCGGAGATTTCAAGTCAGAAAATTTCATATCTTCATTCATTAATTTCGTTCAAAGCAGTCGCGAACGAAACAGTTATTTTATTTGCAATATTTTCCCCTTGTCTTTTATTGAAGGCTCGTTTGCTTTTTATGTCCAATAATTTTTTTTTATTTAAGGTGACGTCCAAACAAACTGTTTTCAAGGGTATAAAGCTATCTTATACTTTAAAGTGAAAGTACCAAAATTAAACCCTACCCTTGCCATATCACGATGGCACATGAGGAACATGAAACATGATAACGATCCGGCCATTTGATTACAGCGACGCTGATTATAAGCGGGCAGTGGCTATCAATGCTGCTGTTTTCAACGATTCCCTCGATATGATAGGGGAATGGCAGCATGATGATCAAGTCCGCAGCAAGGAGTACCCTTTTTATCGAGATATGGTGCTGCGTGACGGGTTCGAGATCGCCTATGTGGAAACGTTCCAAAATCAATTTGCCTATCATCCACAGAAGTACACCTGTTATATCTTTGTCGATCCCGCACATGATGCGCCTGACGTTCGTCCAGTCATATGGAAGTACATTTTGAAGAAGTTGGCCGGAGAGAAACTGATCGGTATTATGTCCGGGATGCTAGATGACAAAGCAGAAGCAATGCGCTTTTTTGCTGACTTTGGTTTTGAGCGCGTCGCCGAGGAGAAGCTTTCCAAATTAGATGTCACTCGTTTTAATGCGCTCAACCATGAAGCAGCCTTGGCTCAAGTTCGTGCCAGCGGCATTGAAATTGTCTCCCTGAGAAACTTGCAAGAACAGGATTCTGATTGGCAGCAGAAATTGTATGACCTTGACGTGACTGTCAATCGAGATATTCCTTCTGTTGGGGAAAAGCATTATCCGGATCATGCCGATTGGGTCAAAATGCGTCTGGAATCACCCAATTTCGATCCCGATGCCTGGTTTGTAGCGCTTGATACAGATAAATTTGTGGGGCAAAGTCAGGGCAGCATCAATCGAGAGAGCCAGCCGGTGCAATTTATGACCGGGGTGACAACAGTCCGGCGCGAGTATCGCCGACGCGGCATTGCTACGG
>JACSSI010000071.1 GCA_014879345.1 Anaerolineae bacterium
CAAGATATTGGGCGAGGGTTGCTACGAAAGATATTACGAGACGCAGACCTTAGCCGTGATGAGTTTGTTACTCTATTGAAATAACATTCTGGCTGTTTCACCGATACCTGGTTCAATCGTGTTGTCTATACCTTGCTTCTGCTGACTGGCATCCAACTAATTCTCGGGCAAAGTCTAATCAGTTTACTGTTCTGAATCAACCACTGCAACAATTTTGTCTTGAATTAAGTTTGTAAATTCTAGCCAATGTTCCATCGTGAAATTTTCTTCATCAACAACCATGCCAGCAAAGGTTACATAATTCCCGTATTGTCCAAAAAAAGCACAATTCTGATATTCACCTATTCTGGAGTCTCTAGCTCGCCAACAACTCTCAGCAACTGAATTTAATCGAGGTGTAATATGTTCTATACCACCTGTTCCAATTTGTTCACTACGCGATTGTTCCAAACGTCCAACTTGTTGTGCAATTGATTCATCCTCATAATAATGAACAACCTGACTTGCGCCGATAGGACTCCATTCTGTGTACCCGCCTTTAACCATTTCTCGACTAGGATTTAGGTTGATGAAGGCTCCCATAGTATCATCTGCTATCAAATCTGCTGCGACAAATTCTTCATCAACATATTCCTCGACAAAACCCCAATCAACTGCAAGATGATCGGTTAACTCACCATAGACACCAATTCCCCAATCAAAATCATCTTCCCTAAATAATAAAGGACGGAGGGCATTTTTATTTTGAGTACGCATAAAACTAACTAAAGTTGGTGTTGCATCAATCGTTATCGTATCCGTTTGTGGCTCTTCGACTATACAGCCAGCCAGTAAGCTAAAAATCAATATTGAAGCCCATGTTATTACAAAGATTTTTCTCATTTTAATTTTTATCCAATCTTTTTCTATGCAAATAGGCGTTTAAAGCCATCCAACTCAACGTCAATCTTCTACTTCTCGTGTTGGCGTCATAAACGGCTCCGTCACGATTTCCACAAAACTCAATTCGCCATCTTTCACTGCAACTGATTGCCGGTACTCAATCCCCTGAATTTTGGCGAAAAGTTCATAATTGCCTGCCGCCAAATCACCAAAGACAAAATTCTCAGCGTAGTCTTCATCTGGGTTGATGAGATGTTCGGGGTCGTCCAGGTACGTCCAGGTGTCGATAAATTCCACTTCTTCGCTGCTGCCATCAATGAGCGTCACCCGCGTGCCTTGCCACGGCCGTTTTTCCCCATCCACCAGCCGCCCCACAATCACACCCCGGCCGGTCTCGGGAGCCAGCCACAGCAGCGGATTGCGCGTCGCGCTAAATTCATTGCGACCCACGCGCACCTCAAAATGCAAATGGGGATGCGTCGCCACGCCGCCAAAACCTACCTCCGCCACGCGGTCGCCAGCCTCCACCCGCTGCCCCATCTCCACAAACACATCCAACACATGCCCATATAACGAGTAAACCGGCTGCCCCTGCCACAACTCGTCATGCTCAATCACGACCAAATTGCCGTACCAATCACAGCGCCAGCCATACAAAACGTCTGCATCCTCACCCGCATACGCCACCGTACCAGCCCCCGCCGCCAACACATCTACCCCTTTGTCAGCCAGGGAATCGAGACCATTGTGGAGTAAGTAACGGCCGTTTCCATCAGAGCCATACGGATAGGTGAGATTCAAAGCCAGCAACTGCTCATCTGGCAGCGGCTTCACCAGCCAAAAATGCGGCTCAAGCAGGGCTGGATTGGGTGTCGGCAACCGATCAGCAGCCACAACGTTACGCTCATAATCCGGTTTTTCGGGTGACGCCGCCGGACAACTGCGGTCAATAGGTGTGGCTGTGGGAACGGCCGTTTCGACAAGCTCAGGACTCATCGTTGCCGTCGGCAGTGGCGTCGCTGTCGGTGGTGGTGTTTCAGTTTGCGGGATGTCTGTTTTTGTCGGGGGGATGGTGACGGGAACGGCCGTTACCGCCAAAGTTGGCAACATCTCAGTCACTTCTGTGGCAATATCACCGCTGCCAGCCCCTCCACAACCGACAAAAAACAAACCGCTCAAAATCACAAAAAATAGTGCGTAGTGCGTAGTGCGTAAAAAACGACCACTACGCACTACGCAATACGCAATACCCTTCATCTTTAAAATAAAATTCTCACCCATCTCCTAATTATCCTTCCCCCAAAAACCCCGTCAACCTGCTTGACAAAATAACCGAGATAATCTATCCTGTATCATACCTATACGAAACAGGAGGCGGCTATGAGCGAACGTCAACAACCCCAACTGATTGAGGGTGAAGAAACAGGCCCTCTCAACGAAAAACAATCAAAATTAACCAGCGATGCCTCTTTACAGGCGGCGCTGGGCGAGTTTGAAAACCACATGCGCAATGAAGGTTTTGCCTTGAATACGCGCAAAGCATTTGCCAGTGATGTGCGCTTACTGGGAAAATATTTAGGCATTGGTCAACCAGTAGGCAAAATCGGCACCAAAAATCTCAACGATTTCCTCGACTGGCTGCTCAACGAACGCGGCGTGCCGTGCAGCCCTAAATCCTACGCCCGGCGCGTCACCACCATCAAAGTGTTCTTTGGCTGGCTCTATGACACCGGCGTGATTAACAATGACCCATCAACGGCCGTTATCCAACGCAGCGTCAAAAGCCCACTGCCCGTCCTACCCACCGAAGACGAACTAGAACGAGCCGAAACTGTCACCCAGGCTATGCGCTCTGGCGATGTAGGCAAAAAAGCTGACGCTCGTCCCCACCTGCTGCTCACCTTGCTGCTGCAAACCGGCATCAAAAAGAACGAAGCCATGAACATCGTGCCCAACCACATCGACCGCTCTGAAGCGAGCAAACCGATGCTCTTTATTCGTTATGCCAATCCGCGCCTGCGCTACAAAGAGCGCAAAGTAGAACTAAGCCCGGAATGGCTCGATGTATTCGACGAATATATGGTGCAATACACACCCACAGACACCGTTTTCACCTGCACCCCGCGCAATCTGGAATACATCCTGCGCGATGTAGGGGATGCGGCTAATATCAAACAGGGTCTACTCTCATTCGAGAATTTACGCTGGTGCTCCGCCATCCGCGACTATAAAGCAGGCGTGGAACAAGATGACATCCGCCAAAAGCTCGGCCTCTCTAAAATCACCTGGCGTGATACCAAAAGCAAGCTGGAAAAGCTGATTCAGCAAGAAAAAGAGGGCTACACTGAAAGTTAACTGCCACCCGCATTATTAAAACAAAACGGGCGATTAAAGAATTTAGACCTTTAATCGCCCGTTTTTAGTTTAAACCGTCTAACGCCATCTAGACCTCTGAGGTTCTTAAAACCTCGGAGGTCTTGCGCCACGTTACCCTACTGCTCCCCGGGTTTCGTTATGTCAAACTGCTTAACCACCGTATGCACATCCATACGCTCCGAATCCGGTGTTTGGTAATAGACAACGGCCGTTGCCTCATATAGTTCTGTCGGCTCCGCATCACGCATGTGCATGGTCAGCGAAAAATTAGTTTCCAGCGTCTCAATCACATTGAGCCAGCCCGCCTTCTCGCCCCGCGCATTGACCACACGCACTTCAATACACGGCCGTTCTATAAACCGTGTCAAATCAAAGCCAACCGCCACCCGGCGGCCGTCTTCATACACATACAGCCCCAACTGCTTCAACCGCACATCTTCACGTGATTTCGGTGTTTCCAACGGGTTATCGAAAAATTGAATGTCCATAAAAATCCTTTAAGGTTGCAGGTGGCAGAGTGGCAGGTTGCAGGGTGACAGTGTAACGCACTACTCAGACACTTTGCCACTCTGCCACTTTTTTACTCCGCACCTTTGCCACTTTGCCACTCTATTCCATTCCAATCCCACGTCTCCAGGCGTTCTAGCACCTGCACCAGTGCCACTTGCCATTCGTGGGTACTCATTTCACGGGGCAGCCAAACGGCCGTTTTACTAACCCGCACATCGCTGCCCACATAACGCTGGAGACGGTAACGTGTCATGTTATCCACTTCCGGGATGCGGATACGAATTTGACCGGCTTCGGTGGTAACGGCCGTTATCCGAGCCTCCTGCGCCAACGCCTTAATCCTGAGTTGATAAAGCAAATTATGCGTCGGATCCGGTATCGGACCAAAACGGTCGGCCAATTCAGCCGCCATCTCATCAATATCAGGCAGCGTATCCAACAGCGCCATGCGCCGATACAAACGCAGCCGCAGCGCCCCATCCGGCACATAATCAGGCGGCACATACGCCGCCAACGGCAAATCAATCAGCACCGCTTCCGGCAAATCAACCGCCAACGCCTCACCCTTCTCCGCCGCCTTCAAGCGCTTCACCGCATTCGTCAGCAAGCGCGTATACAAATCAAACCCAACCGCCGAAATATGGCCGCTCTGCTGTCCGCTGAGCAAATCACCCGCCCCACGAATTTCCATATCACGCATGGCAATCTGGTAGCCAGCGCCAAGCTGCGTCTGCTCCGCCAACGTCTCCAAACGTGCCTGCGCATCTCCCGTCAACGTGCGCCAGGGTGCGTGGAAGAAGTACGCATACGCCCGCCGCGTCGCTCGTCCCACACGGCCACGAAGCTGATACAACTGCGACAGCCCAAACTGCTCCGCCCGATCCACAATCAGCGTATTGGCATTGGGAAAGTCGATGCCGCTTTCAATAATCGTGGTAGACAACAAAATATCGATAAGACCGTCGGAGAAATCATTCATGATCTTCTCCAGTTCCCGCTCACTCATCTGCCCATGCCCGATGGCAATAATCGCTTCTGGCACCAGGCTTTGCAGACGGCGGTACATGATGTCGATGGTTTGCACCCGGTTGTGGACAAAGAAAATCTGACCGCCCCGATCCAGTTCGCGCAGGATGGCGCTTTTAAGCCGCGTCTCATCCACTTCGCCAACGTAGGTTTGCACGGGCAGTCGCTCCGCAGGCGCCGTATCAATCACGCTGATGTCGCGCACGCCTGTCAGACTCATGTAGAGCGTGCGCGGAATGGGCGTGGCGGTCATGGTCAGCACGTCTACTTCTGTGCGCCAGCTTTTCAGCTTTTCTTTGTGTGCCACGCCAAAACGCTGTTCCTCGTCGATGATGACCAGCCCCAAATCCTTAAACGACACGTCATCCGACACCAGCCGATGCGTGCCGATGATGATATCCACATCACCATTGCGCAGATCATGCACAATTTTTTCCTGTTGACTTTGGGTGCGGAAACGGGAGAGCATTTCTACCTTCACCGGGAACGGCTTTAAGCGGTCGCGGAAGGTGTGGTAATGCTGCTGGGCCAGAATCGTCGTCGGTACGAGGATGGCAACCTGCTTGCCATCGACCACCGCTTTGAAGGCGGCACGTAAGGCTACTTCGGTCTTGCCATAACCCACGTCACCACAAATCAGGCGATCCATCGGCTTGGGGCGTTCCATGTCGTCTTTGACTTCGCTGATGACGCGCAGTTGGTCCTCAGTTTCGCGGTACGGGAAGCTCGCTTCCAGTTCGGCTTGCCACTCATCATCGGGTGAGAAGGCGTGGCCGGAGACAGTTTCCCGCGCGGCATACAAGTCTAGCAGTTCGCCAGCCAGTTCGTGGGCGGCGCGCTGTGCCTGCGTTTTTGCCTTCGTCCATGATTTTTCGCCGAGACGGTTGATGCCGGGTGGGCGCTCGTCGGAGCCAATCCATTTGCTCAAGCGGTCAGCCTGATGCACCGGCACATAAAGCACGTCGCTGTTGGCGTATTTAACAAGCAGATATTCCCGCTCCATGCCGCCAATGGTGCGGCTGACTAAGCCCTGGAATTTGCCAATGCCATACTCCAGATGCACCACGTAATCGCCTGCCTGAATATCGGAAAAGTAGGTTTCGGGTGCAGTAGCGCGGGGCTGCCGCCAACGGCGCGGCGCTGGCCGATTCCAGCCAAATATTTCAGCGTCGGTGAGCAGACCGAGTAAGATTTTGTTGTTTTCGCGGTCGATTAAGGTGAAGCCTTCGCTAACCGCGCCATGCACAAAGGTGAGGCTGCCTTCCCCTGGCAAATTGGGCAGTTGTTCGACGGGATGAGCATCTTTTTCGGCGTTGGGCAGGATGACAGAATCGGCTCGTTTTCTGTGATCTTCGCGCCACAGTTCTGCCAATCGCGCGGCTTGCAAGCTGACGACGATGGTGCGCTCGTTGGCAACACGGGTGTGTTTGAGCTGCGTGAGTAAGGGGCGCATTTGCCCACCGTAACGCGGCCCCGTCTCAAAGGCATCGGCCAGGGAGGCGAAGGGAACGGCCGTTTCCTCAGCACCTTCCCCTAAAATCAATGGCCGCCACCAGGCGAGGTCTGATTCGATTTCCGGCCAGGAGTAGAGCGGGTTGGGGTAATCGGGGGGCAGACTGGGTTGCTCTTCGGCAATTTGGTCGGCGTGATCCCGCAGTTCGGCAACGGCCGTTTCTAACTCTCGCCAATCATCCACAATCACCAGGGCATTGTCGGGCAGGTAGCTGAGTAAGGTAGTGGGCTGGGCATAAATCAGAGGTAGATAAAATTCAATAGTGGGGAAGGAACGGCCGTTCACCAACGCCTCAATATCATCCCGCCAGGAAGGCAAACTGTCCTCATCTGGTCTGGCATCCTCTGGGAAAACAGAACCGTAACGAGCCGCCGCCATCGGCAGCGCTTCCCGTGCCGGTGGAATAACGATGCCTCGTTCCTTCATCTCCGGCGGCATCTCCATCGAGCGCTGCGTCGCCGGGTCAAAGAGGCGCACCGTGTCGATTTCGTCGCCAAACAGCTCAATGCGGATTGGGAATGGCACCTGCGGCGGAAAAATATCCACGATACCGCCGCGCTGACTAAACTGCCCGGGGTCTTCCACCACGCTCACCGACTCGTAACCGATGTCGAGCCAATGACTGCGCGTTTTCTCTAAATCCACGCGACCGCCCAATTTCAGCACCCGCGTAGCCGCTAAAAAGCGGCGCTTGGGCAGCGTTTTCTGCAAAAAAGCACGTGCGGAAGAGACGATGAGCGGCGGACTATCTGCCACCGGCATTTGCGGATGCTGCCCTGCCATCAACCGCGCCAGCACACGCAAGCGACTCAAGCGACTGGTATCGCCCCAGGGGCCACGCTCATAGGGCAGCGGTGTCGGTTCGTAAAAGCGGTAGACGTTGGGGTCTTCGGGCAGCCACGCTTCAAGCATTTGCATCCAGCGCGAGGCCGTGTCCACCCGTCCCGTCAACAACAAAATGGGTACTTGCCGACTGCGGAACAGTTTTGCCAATATCGGCGCTCGGGCGCCGGATGGCAGGAGCAACGGCGTAAGAGTCGCAGCCCCAGACTCAGCACCAAGCGTTTCTCCATCCAATGCCTTGATAAATTCATCGTAGGCAGGCAGTTCGTCGAAAATTTTAAGAATTCCAGATAGATCCATAATGAGTAACGATTTGTAGAACGTAGTGCGTAGTGCGTAGAAAAATACGCACTACGCACTACGCACTAAATTTCATCTTTTGAGTTCCGCTGCGTATTATGGCGTGTCATCGCCAAATTGATGCCTTCTGTAACAAACGTTTCTACTGCTTTCACCGCTTCGGTGAGCAGGTCAGCAACAATGGGCAGGTCGTCCTGGCTGAAGTCTTGCAGGACGTAGGCGGCGGGGGGCATTTTGCCTGGTGGCCGCCCGATGCCCAGTCTCATGCGCGGGAAATTCTGGCCGAGATGGTTGGTGATGGATTTCATGCCATTGTGGCCGCCCGTTCCCCCTTTTTCGCGCAAGCGCAGGGTGCCGAGGGGCAGGTCTAATTCGTCGTAGATGACGAGTACGTTTTCTGGCGGGATGTTGTAGTAGGCTGCCAACGGCCCGACGGCGTCGCCGCTGAGGTTCATGTAGGTTTGGGGTTTAGCCAGGATGACGGATTGGTTGGCACAACGGCCGTTTCCCGTGAGTGCCTTGTTCTGAACTTTGCTGATGCTGATCTGGCAGCTTTCCGCCAGCCGGTCAAGTGCCATAAAGCCGATGTTGTGCCGGTTGCCCTTATGTTCGCGCCCTGGGTTGCCCAGCCCAACGATGAGGTATTTATCGCCGTCAGGCTGCGCGGCCGCTTCTTTGTGAAATAGTTTGTCCCAAATATCTTGCATAATTGTAATCCGTGGGGGCTAGGTTTTTTTCAGCCAATACCATTGCCACACGCGCCGCCCAATCGCACGCACCAACAGGTATAAAGCCAGCAAGCCAAATAAAAAGCCAACCATGCCTGCCCCCAACCAAAAAGCACGACCAAAGCGTCCCGCATCAATTGTTTCCAGTTGACCAAACAGACCGCCGCCTGGGGTTTCGCCTTCGCTGCCAATTACGAAAGCCGCTGGCGTTACCAACGGCCCGGGCAGGGATGTTGAGGTCGGAAAAGGTGTTAAAGATGGCAAGGGTGCTGCTGGTTGAAAAACGGCCGTTGCCGCCAATGTTGCTGGTGCTGGCAAAGGCGCGTCTTCTGTCCCTTCTGCTGTTGGCGTGGGTGTGGGTTCGTTATTGGCGATGACCAGGTCGCTGACAAAATATTCATCGTAGTTGTAATCCGTTTTGACTACGCGTAAACGCAGTTGATAACGGCCGTCGGGAAAAACGGGTGAACCAATATCGCGGCCAACCGTCGTATCCCAGTTTGCCAAGACACCGTTCACAACCGGTTCGCTGCCCTCAGCAAACACAATCCAGTCTGCCGCCGGGTTAGACACATGCCGAAACGACAGCTCATACCGCAAATAGTCAGGATGAGCCGCTGTGCCGACTACCAGCACCGTTCCTGCTATGTCACTGCCTGCGGCTGGCTCGGCAATGCCATTGTCTGACTGTGCCTGGATGGGAGAAACGGCCGTTGCCATCAGCAAAACAGTCAACGTTAACAATAACAAAGCAGCCCGCCAAATTGCTGGCAGTCCTACTCTCTTTCGTTTAAGATACGCACCATTGACCATGTGATCTTTTCAAGGTAAAAACAAACAAGCGAGTCTAACACAATCCCATTCACCTGACGAGAGGTGAACGCGATAGTTAAGTTAAACTTAAGCTCCAGACAAACAAACAATAAAGACAACTTTACGCTGATAATGGTAAGGTTGCCTTTTTACAAATAAACGGCCGTTACCGGAAACCATCGTATCCTTATAACTCCGATAACTGTCAACAACATTTTATAAATTGGAGTAATTCATGATCAAACATCAGAAAACAGGCTGGCTGGGCATCATCAGCCTCATCTTGGTTGTGCTGCTGCTTGCCGCCTGCAATGCCGACATTCCCGCAGATACAGTATCGGTAGCCCCCCCCTCTACCAACGGTGCAAGCGAAGAAGTTGAAATAATCGACGACATCAACGACCTCTTTGAGAGTTCATCCACAAGCGGCAGCAGCAATTTGGAGACCCTGCCGGCTGACAGCGAAATCGACGCCAATGGCGTGCCTATCGGCTTCACCGAAAACGGCAATCCATACCGGGGCAATCCCAACGCCCCCGTCGTCCTCGAGGAGTTCTCCGACTTCCAGTGACCGTTTTGCGGCCGGTTTGCGGAGCAAACCCTCACTGTATTAGACCAAAACCAAATTATCAATGGTGACGTTTTATATATTTATTACGATTATCCCCTAAACAGCCATCCCCAGGCGGAAGCAGCCGCCAATGCGGCTCGCTGTGCAGGTGAACAAAGTGCCGCTGCTTACTGGCAGTTTCACGATATATTATTTGCCCGTCCCCAAGAGTGGAGCAATGGCAATGCTATCTCCGTGTTCATTGATTACGCAGCAGAAATGGAACTGGATGTCGATAAATTTACCGGCTGCGTGGAAGAAGGTCGTTATCTAGATCAAGTTCAAGCTGACTTTGACTATGGTGTTAGCAAAGGCGTTACCAGCACACCTTCTTTCTTTGTCAACGACCAACCGTTGGTAGGCGCACAGCCAACCGATGTATTCAACGAAGCCATCGCCACTGTCATGGAAGGGGGTGAACTGGCAAACGCTGCGCCAGACGCACCACCCCAGCCCACGCCGATAGTGGTGGCTGACGCAGGCACCGCCGCCACCATAGGCAGCGACGATGCGCCCTACACCATCATCGAATTCACCAACTACGGCTGCGAAAACTGCGCCGGACACGCCATCGATACGCTGCCCAATGTGCAAGAATTCCTGACGGATCCAGGCCAGGTACGTTACATCCTCAAGGATTTGCCCGGTGAGTCAGATGCGCCTGAAGTGCAAACGGCCGCCATCGCCGCCCGCTGTGCTGGTGAACAAGATGCATACTGGCCGATGCACGAATCGCTGTTTAGAACGCAGGCTGCCTGGCTTGGCAGCAGTGAGGCTGAAACCATATTTGCCGGTCTGGCCGATGAGTTGGCGCTTGACGCCGATGCATTTGCGGACTGTGTCAGCAGTGGCAAGTTTGATGCTGATTTACAAGCCAATGTCAGTCAGGCGCAAGATTTAGGCATTACAGGTTTCCCACATTTTATTATTGAAGGTCAACCACTTAGCGGCGTGGAACCAAACGCGCTTGCTATTGCGTTAAGTCTGCCCCTGAATGTGCCGGTTGAAACAGGCGCTTTTGCCATAGGTGATCCGAATGCCCCTATCACCCTCATTGAATATACCGATTATCAATGCCCATTCTGTACCCGTCATTTTGAGGAAACCTGGCCGCAGCTTAAGGAAAATTTTGTTGATAGTGGTGATGTGTATTACGTCTTCAAAGATTTCCCGCTGATAAGCATTCATCCACAAGCTGTAAAAGCTGGTGAAGCCGCCCGTTGTGCGGGTGAGCAAGATGCTTATCTGGCAATGCACGATGTTCTTTTTGCCCAACAAACTGAATGGAGCGGCAATCCAACGGCTGAGAGTATCTTCTCTGGCTATGCTGCTGATTTGGATTTGGATGTCGATGCGTTTACGGCTTGCTTGAGTAGTGGTGAAATGGAAACGGCCGTTCTCGATAATATGAACGAAGGTATGAGCTTTGGCGTCAACGGTACGCCTGCCTTCTTCATCAACGGCATCCTCGTTTCTGGGGCGCTGCCTTACGAATCCTTTGAGCAAGGCCTCAATGGTATGTTGGTAGATTTGAAGTCGAAATAAGGTTTTCAACGCAGAGACACAAAGGTTAGCTTTGTGTCTCTGCGCTTGATTTGTTTTATGGCTGGAGAGCAGAAAAAACGCGCACCACGCAATCGCACGTTGACACTGTCAGCGGAGGAGGAAGCTGCTTTGAAAAGGCAGCTTTTGCATTTGCATGGCCCTGTTACTCCAGCAGAAATGACAAACCGCACGATCCAGCAGGATTTGTTTACCGTCCTGGATTGGCTGCCAACTGAGTCTGTAGACCTGCTCTTTGCCGATCCGCCGTATAATCTGACAAAATCGTTTAACGGCCGTTCCTTCACCGCCACCACCCTCACCGAGTATGAAACCTGGCTGGAAAGCTGGCTGCTTCCCCTCAAACGCATTCTCAAACCCACTGCCTCGCTATACATTTGTGGCGATTGGCGCTCGTCGGCAGCTATTCAACGGGTGCTGGAAAGCCACTTTATCGTGCGCAACCGCATCACCTGGGAACGGGAAAAGGGGCGCGGCGCTAAAAGCAACTGGAAAAACGCCTCTGAAGACATCTGGTTTGCCACGATGACAGACGACTACACCTTTAACGTCGATGCCGTCAAGGTGAAGCGGCAGGTGATCGCTCCTTACACCACAGAGTCAGGTGCGCCAAAAGATTGGGATGAGGGAGAAAACGGCCGTTATCGCCTAACCCATCCTTCCAACTTGTGGACTGACCTCACCGTTCCCTTTTGGTCGATGCCGGAAAACACCGACCACCCCACCCAAAAACCAGAAAAACTGCTGGCAAAAATCATCCTGGCCAGCAGCAACGTAGGGAATGTGATTTTTGACCCTTTCCTCGGTTCCGGCACAACTTCTGTCACCGCAAAAAAACTGCAACGCCGCT
>JACSSI010000998.1 GCA_014879345.1 Anaerolineae bacterium
AACAAATACACCTGAGCCGACTGTAACAGGAACGGCCGTTCCTTCTCCAACCTTCACGCCGCAACCAACAGCCACAGCCACAACGCTGCCAACCAACACACCCACCTCGGAACCAAGCCCGACTGCAACCGCCACAAAACCCCCAGCCTTAGCTGAACCTTTCAACTTGGATTATTTGGTAAACGCCTCTCAACTAAACTTGCTTACAGAAGATATTGGCATCATCGAATGGGAAGCAGAAGGCGCAGATTTAGAATGGGAGAATCGGCTTTGCCGTACTTTTTTGGGCATCAGTTGGAGTATCAACCCTAATATTGCTATAAATTGTATTTTCAAGGTTAAGCCAGATGTTGATATGGAGAAGATGATTGAATGGCTTTTTTCCCAAGAAATCTTGAATGAAACCGCATTCCCACTTGAATCCTCCATCACCTACGACACCGAGTATGCGCTTTACGGTGGTCGATATAATAACGGTCATGCCGCCTTTGACGGGTTTTTGATGGGTGATGGCGTCATCTATTGGGCCAGTATCAGTATGGGGACCCCGGGTGGCTACACCACAGAAATGCTTTTTGATGAATATGGCGTAGAAATTGAGGCACTTCTACACGAAATATTTATGATCAATCTAGCGCAAAGTGAAATAGCGGATGTCACAGAAGATAATTGGGCAAATGCTCAACTCCGATTGTCCCAAAACAGTTATGAAGCTGGAGAATTTGAAGAAGCTCTTGTCCACCTTCAAAGAGGTGTTGAAGCCGATCCAGAAATGGCGCTAAAGACTTTTGATGAACAAATTTCGGCTGATTCCCAAAATGGATTTGCCTTTTTCAGTCGGGGAGTAGCGCAAATTGAACTAGAAAATACGGAAGAAGCCTTTGCCGATTTATCAGAAGCTATTTTATTAGCTGGCGAAGATCCAATGGCTCAATACTACTATCTAATGCGAGGATTTATTTACTCCATACAAGATGATTTTGAAAACGCAATCAACGATTGGGAGCAAGCGACTACGATTAACCCAAACAATGCGGATGCTTTTTTCAATTTAGGCATGGCTTATCAAGAACAAAAAGAATACGAATCAGCCGTGCAAAATTTGCTTATTGTCCTGGCATTAGATATTCCTACAGATTACAAAGTAGATACAGCAAACAGACTTGTTTACAATGCAGAACGCCTCTTACATTTCAGCGAAAATCAAGAACAAGCACGTTTAGGCATTGATGCCTACAAATTTGTTAATTCTGAAATACCAGAATTCATAATCCCCGTCAGACACTTTAATAACCTCTGCTGGAATGCCAGTTTATGGGGATTGGTGGAAGATGTCATGTTTGCTTGCGAAACGGCCGTTAACATAGATCCTGAAAACGGTGTTTATCAGGACAGTCGTGGTTTGGCGCGAGCCTTAACCGGTGATTTTGAGGGCGCGATTGAAGACTTCAACGCCTATATCATCTGGCAAACGGAAAACGACAACGATCAAGAAGAGATTAAGATGCGCGAAGCATGGATTGAAGCCCTGGAAGCAGGCAGTAGTCCATTTGATGAAGCAACATTGGCTGCAATGCGCAGCAATTAACGACGTCTTGATACATAAAGGAAACCAAATCATGCAAAGTTCAACGAAATTTCTTCTTGGTATTGTCATTGGCATCGTGCTGCTGGTTATTGTCACGTTTTCGGTGATACTACTGAGGCCGGAACCAACCTACCAGGACGACAGCACGCCCGATGGCGCGGCGCACAACTACCTGCTCGCCATCCAAAACAAGGATTATGAGCGTGCTTTCACCTACATCCCAGAGGCATACCCCAATCCCGAAGATGCCGAGGATATGGCTTACACCATCGACAAGGATCCCTGGCGCTTTGATATGGACTCTGATTTCTCTCTGGCTGTGGAATCGGTCAAAATGCGCGACGATGAAAGGGCGGTTGTGACGGTGCGCAAAACCACGTTTTACAACAGCGGCTTGATGGGGTCGGGACAGTCTACGCGCACGTTTACGCTCAATATGCGCCTGGAAGAGGGGATGTGGA
>JACSSI010000999.1 GCA_014879345.1 Anaerolineae bacterium
AGTATCCCAATTGAGGTGAATGAAACAGAACGGCCGTCGCGCCTGCAAAAGAACATGTGGCATTTCATCAAGGCGCAGGGCGGCACGATTATGCGCCTCTATGCCTTTTACGAACCGCTGCGCACCTTCACCTACATCGCCATGCCTTTCCTCCTAGCTGGACTGCTCACCTGGTTGCGCTTTTTCTACTTTGTCCTCATGGGCGACAGCGGCACAGGGCGCTACATCCAATCCATCACTATCGGCACGGGGCTGCTGCTGGTGGGCGTGATCACGCTGCTCTTTGGCATCCAGGCGGACATCGCCAGCAAGCACCGCCAACTCACGCAGGAGACGTTGTACCGTTTGAAGAAGCTGGAGTTGAAGGATGACAGAAAGTCCCGCCCTGAGCTTGTCGAAGGGATGAAGGATGAATTTTTGGGCGACGATTAGCACACGTTGTTTTATGCTAAAATGAACAGGACAAAAGGATGGTGGTATTCATTATGCAAACATTAGACAGAATTACGTTTGATCCAGCCGTAATGGGGGGGAAACCCACCATTCGTGGTATGCGGGTGACGGTAGGGACTGTGGTGGGTTTAGTTGCATCAGGATATACAACTCTGAAAATTTTGGATATGTACCCTTATCTTGAAGCAGAAGATATTTCACAAGCATTGGCCTACGCCGCATGGCGAGTCGAAGAAATTGACGTTCCTTTGGCATGAAATTTGTCATCGACATGAACCTTTCCCCTTCATGGGTTGAGGTTTTGCAGGCAGAAGGGTGGGAGGCTGTCCATTGGTCAACAATTGGTGCTGTTCATGCACCAGATCATGAAATTATGTCATGGGCAAAAGCCCAAAACGCTATTGTTTTTACCCATGATCTTGACTTTGGAGCCATTTTAGCCACGACTCAAGCTGATGCGCCCAGTGTCATCCAGATACGCACACAAGATATATCTCCGACCACAGCAAAAGATTCTTTCATAAATGCAGTCGTTCAGTACCAAGAAATTTTAGAATCGGGTGCGTTAATTATTATCGACACTCACAAATTACGTGCCAAAATTTTGCCTTTACAACGATAAACGACTAACTCGTTGAGCCTGATTTATTGCCAGAAAATGGGGAAAACAGATGTTTACCGTCAAAATAAAATTATTGGTTGCATCGCTTATTTTGCTTTTGGTGGCTTGTGGCGTACAGGGACCAACGCCAACTGTACCATCTGCGGTTGTAATTGTGGCTTTGCCAAAGCAAACGCCAAAACCAGAACCGACATTAACCGCAACATCTACAGTAACTGCAACGACAACGGCCGTTCCCACCCAAACATCTACCCCATCGCCCACCGCCACACCCGATCCCTCTTGCCCCGAACCTGGCAGCGCCGCCCCCTTTGCCTACCCCGCCGACATGACCAAACTGCAAGCCTCCATCCTGGCTTACCTCAACGCAGGTGGCCAATGGCAAGACCTGATGGCGCTGTTCGATGAACTGGAAATTGAGCACGACTGGATTCAAGCGGATATGAACGGGGATGGGGTGGAGGAAACGGCCGTTTATGCCAAAAAATATCTAGCCGAAGACTTTATACCAGATCACGCTTGGTGGATTTTCCAGTGTGGGTCAAATCAATATCATACAATTCTTGATGTCGAAGATCACTGGGCATTTCATGGCTATTTTATTGCCGATGATTTGAACAATGATCATCGAGAAGAAATCATTGCCATTAGCGGCTTTGCTGGTACTGCATGTGCGTTTGGACCTAAAGTATGGTCATTGCAAGGAGAAGAAATTGTCGATTTATCCCCAAAGTATGGAGAACTGGAATTAGGTTGCTCTTTGGATGGCAAAGTAATTTTGCAAGATATTGATAGTGACAACCTTAAAGAAATGACTCTGATTGGAGATACGGTTGCACACTTGGATAATGCTCCACAACGGTACATCACACAAACTTTCACATTAGAAAATACGGGGTACAAGTTAATAACTCATGTTACGCGCTGAGATAGCACGCAGTTTAACATAACGATAAAATTGAGGTCGTGGAGA
>JACSSI010001000.1 GCA_014879345.1 Anaerolineae bacterium
CCCAATTATCAATCTGGTAAGCGTCAACCATATCTGGTTTTTGGATTTCCCCGTTTTCTACAACCAGGGTGCCAACTGCGGAAATGAAGCCGCCTGTGGGGCGCAGTTCGTCTTCGTTTTGGGCGATGAGCAGGTAGGTTCTGGGGCCATTTTCGCCGAGGATTTCAGGCATAACGGCCGTTAGCTTCAAAGCTTTCTGGGCAAAGGGCAGCCACTCGTCAGTCTGCACAAAAAGTGCCTCTGCCTGCCAGGGCAGCGCCTCGATGTCTGTGATTTCGGCACGGGCGGCGGCCACTTCTGCTAATTTCTCGTTGGCGGCCACCACATCCGGGTTAGCGTCCACGAGCACGCCGCTTAATTGACTGAGCGTACTTGTTTCTGACGGTGTCTCGTCTTGTATGATGATGAGGGCCGGCTTGAGACCGCGCATGGCGTAGGCGGCGGCATCAATGCCGGAGTCAGCCATCGTCATCAGCGCGGGCGCGTAAGCCAACACCGGCCCGACTTTGGGCAAGCCAGTGAGATAAGGGGTTATGGGCATGAAAACGGCCATTTCCCGTTTCAACGTTTTAATATGCTGGCGGGTTTCCAGCACCAGTTCTTCCGCTTTGTCTGGGTCGATAGCTGTCAGGCCGCCCGCCATCAAGGTCTCGATTTCTGCTTTTTGTGCCAGCAGCGCCTGTCCCGCCTGATAAATGCGCCACGTTTTAAGCCCCAACCATAAGACAAGAAGCAGCAGCAAGCCGAAAATAATGATGAAAATAATGCGTTTTGTTTTGGCTGAAGATGTTGTTTCTGTTTTCATGAATTTAGTTTTCTGTGCAGGTTAGTGAAAAATTCTCTGGTGTATCTGGATTTGTTTGAGCCAGGCTGGCGAAGCAGTACGGCCGTTTTGCCCCGTTTAGCTCTCGGAATTGAGCTAAATCATCCTGTTCCAGACCTTCCAGGTCAGGATTAAGCAGGTGCAGCCGCTGTCGATACCAATCAAAGGCAAACAGGTCGCTGTCTACGGGGATGGTGTCGGCTCGCTGTGCTTCTGCGTAAATTATATACCAGAGCGTAAAAATAGTGGGGTCTCCCGCCGTTTCCACAATAGCATTCTCAGGAACAGCGGCCAGCAGCGATTCTGCATGGGTGCGAATCTGGTATTCCTGCTTGAGATTGTTGGCCTGGAAATTTAATAACAAGAGCGCCAGCGGCAGCAAAAGCGCCAGCCAACCCAACCGTTGATAAGCTGGCACGAGCAGCAAACTCAGCAGCAGCCAGGCAGGCAGCGTAAAGATGATGGCGTCGTCGGTATGGTAGAAAAAGGGGACGATGAGATAGAGAACGGCCGTTGCCAGCAGCAGCCCATACAAGCGACGATTTTCAGTCGGCACCAGCAAAAAAGCGGCCACAATCAGGGGCAGACCCGCCCAGGTAAACTGCGTCAACATGGGCAGCCCCCAGGTAGACAGCCTGGACAGCCACAAGTCTGGCGGCAAAGCAAAGCTGTAGCCCCGGTAAATGTGACTGGACACCAGCCACCACCAGCCTTGAAAACTGTCCAGGTCGCCCCAAATAACCGGACTGGTGGGCGTGGCGAGCAGTGGCAGCAGGGCAAAGGGCAACAGTCCCAGAAAAAGTGCAGCGGCCAGTGTTATTAACTTTGGCTTAGGTGTTAGGACGAGAACCAGGGGCAGCAACAGCCAGCCCGTGAGATGTGCTGTAATCGTCAGCCCGAGTAAAAAACCGATAAGCCAGGTCGGTTTTTGGGTGAGCAGCGCCCAGAGGGTAGCCGCAGCCAGCAGCATGAACAAACCATACACTTCGGTGATGACGGCCTGACTCCAAACGAGCGAGGCAAACGCCAGCGTCAAGCCGCTGGCAATGGCGATGAGAATGTTGAGAAAATCGGCAGGCTTTTCTGATGACGGCATCAGATGAAACGCGGTTGCTGCCACAAAACCAGCGGCTCCGGCCATTGTCAGCGCGGAAAACAGATTGAAGCGGAGGGCAAGCGGCCACAGGGGTAGTTTTTCTACCAGATAACCGAGCAGCAAAT
>JACSSI010001001.1 GCA_014879345.1 Anaerolineae bacterium
TGGGCACCATGTCGTTTGCATCAGTAAGTTTCGTTGGTTGGGAATGAAACAGGTAAAAGGCTGCGCCTATGTTCTTATACGGATTTTAGCACAACTTTGACCAGATGAAATGATGCCGTATTCTACTCGGTAACATTTTCATTTGATTTGACACGTGTGTGATAGATGTCATAAATTTTGCATGTGTGGGTGTGATGGGAATAGGGTACTAGAGGGGGAAACGGCCGTTATTACATCTAATCCAATCACGCAAACAAACTATCCCACTGGTCGCAGAAATCCAATAACTTTCTTCAGCCGTTCTTCCACATGAGCCAGGTCATCAACAAAGCCCCAGGTAAAGGGCAGTTCTGCTTACTGATGAATGGATCTGGGTCAGTGTACGGCTGAATACGGAAACATTCAAGTTGGCAGATTTAGGCTCTGCAAACCCCACGCCCCTGAAATCATTCTATAATTTAGCTATACTAGATTCAATCATATTCTAGGAGAACGTGACATGGCTCAAAAACAATGGGTATTCGACCCAGATTCAGGCGGGATAAAGATTCCCGAAAACAAAAAACGAGAAGTGACACAACGCATCGAGAAATTTGCCGCAGAAAACTATGCCGGGAAATACATCCGCCTGGATATTCGCTTTCGCAGTCAGTTTTGCTACATTGACGCCTACACTGAACCACTTGTCGCCGATGGTTGGCCGCCAGCAGATTGGACGGAAACACGCGAAGAAATGATGGAACGGCTGCGCAATACGCCTACTCACCTATGCCGTCTGCGTTACTTTGGTGGAGATAAATGGGGATTTGCTTTCTACACCTACAGCAATGAGAAATACGAGCTGTCTGTTTTCCCAGATGGAGACTTTTTTGGATTACCCGAAGATGCCTTTGCCGCCGCAGCTATGTACCTGGAGTGAGTCATGCCCCCATCAACACAAAGTCTTCAACAAGTTATCGGATCAGTAAAATACACAACCTGGGTGGATATGCTGCGGCGTCTTGTGCCAGACGGCCGTACCCATCGCCTGGCACCGCTTGTGGCCGGAATGCTGCAATACGCCACGTTGTTGGCTAATGATATGAACAATGAAGAACCGGTTGTGCAGCGGTTGCAAGAGGCCGCCGAAGCATATGATCCCGAGGAAGCCAAACCCTTGCTGCTGCCGATAATCGACCAGCTTTTTGCCGACGCTGGCGTTTCTTACCAGCGAACGAATGCGCGTGGGCGCGGGTACAGCATCGCCGATGAAATCATCTATGAATATGTGCAGTGGTATGATATGCCTTGGGAATCGTAAGTTTGGAATTGTGATAAAACGGCCGTTATCTGCCTACCTTCGCATCATCAAAACTCGTTGAACATAAACCGATACAATCAGACAGAACCCTTCAATAAATCAATCTACAATTCACCCTCTTGTAGCCACTCTTTTCGGTGAACGCCTCGACGAAAATCGCATAGCGCAAGTCTAACTCAACCCCCTCTAGCAAACTGGTCACTAAGTGAGCAGCACCCTCTTTTTCCCGCTCAGACGGCTACGCCGTGGGCTTTGTGAAGCCAAGGAAAACCCCAATCTATTGCCTTGGAAAACCTTATTTTAGTCGAAATCCAACCTCGGGTTTCGGCTTTTTTATTGCCCAAAGTCGGCAAAAGGAGCGTGTCATGAGCAGAAAACCAGACCCCCAGAAAGCAATTTATCTCAAACCCCATCAGCGCACGGTGAAGAAGAAGAAAGTGGAACAGGAACGGCCGTTAAGCCCAAGCCCGTGGCAGCCCCACCCGGGAAACGTTGTCTATGATGCCTGGGGTGCCGCCATCCGCGCCATGCGTGCCGAAGGTGTGTCTTGGGAGTAGGTTGTTTTCAGGAGCCGGGGAGTTGGGGTAAGAGCCGAAAGCCCAAAGAGAAACAGTTTATCCAAATAAAAAACGTCGATAAGAGTTCGTTCCTCTTATCGACGCAACCACCTCACAAAGGAGATGTACCATGTCAATAGTATACACTCAAAACAAGGTCGAGAAAAGCCCTGTCGATGTGCAATG
>JACSSI010001002.1 GCA_014879345.1 Anaerolineae bacterium
AGAAGTGCCTCTCTCTATGGGCATCGTCGATGCGTTTCAGGCAGCAGGACTAACCGTGTTCGGCCCCACCCAGGCTGCTGCCCAATTGGAAGCGTCGAAGGCGTTTGCTAAGGCGTTTATGCAAGAGCATGGCATTCCCACTGCCAAAGCTGCGATTTTTACAGAGTATGAAGCGGCAAAAGCCGCATTGCCCGATTTTGTAAGTGCGGCTGGTGTTGTCATTAAAGCCAGTGGCTTGGCGGCGGGAAAAGGGGTCATTGTGTGTGACACAATTGCGGAAGCGGAAACAGCACTGCAAGAGATCATGCAAGACAAGAGCTTTGGCTCGGCTGGCGACGAGGTTTTGATTGAAGAGCGCATGTCAGGGCCAGAATTGTCTTTATTGGTGCTAACGGATGGAAAAACGGCCGTTCCCCTCATGCCATCCCGCGACCACAAACGCGCCTACAACCACAACGAAGGCCCCAACACTGGCGGTATGGGCGTCTATGGCCCGCCAACCGATGTCGATCAAGCGCTGGTCGATGACGTGATGGCAACCATCGTCGAGCCAACCATTCGGGGTATGGCCGCTCAAAACACGCCGTATGTAGGCGTTTTGTACGCGGGTCTCATGCTGACCGCCGATGGCCCCAAAGTAATTGAGTTCAACTGCCGCTTTGGTGATCCCGAAACGCAAGTTGTCCTACCGATGCTGGATGGGGATTTGGCAGAAATTATGCTGGCCTGCGCCGAAGGACGACTAACTAATGATATGGTAAATGTGCATCCTGGTGCAGCCGCCACTGTTGTCATGGCCTCGCCGGGGTATCCCGACAGTTATCCCAAAGGCTTGCCCATCACCGGCCTAAATGATGTAACCGACGCCATCATTTTTCACGCTGGGACAGCGCAAGAAAACGGGCAAATCGTCACCAGCGGCGGGCGTGTGTTATGTGTAACGGCGTTGGGTGATGATCTAGAAACGGCCGTTTCCCACGCCTACACAGCAATTGAAAAAATCCACTTCGACGCCGCCCACTACCGCACCGACATTGGTCGCGACATTGGTCGCTAACCGACTAAAGGACTACCAGACTAATGACTAAAAGCGCTTATGCAAACGCCGGGGTAGACATTGCCGCCGGACACGAAGCCACACAATTGATGAAAACGGCCGTTCAAGCCACATTTGGCCCCGAAGTCCTCTCAGACGTGGGCAGCTTTGGCGGACTGTACAGCGCCATGGCCCTCAAAACGATGAAATCCCCCGTGCTCGTGGCCTCCACCGATGGCGTGGGCACCAAAACCATGGTCGCCGCCGCCATGAACCGCTGGGACACCATCGGCCAGGACATCGTAAACCACTCGCTCAACGACATCCTGGTGCAAGGCGCACAACCCATCTTCTTCCTCGACTATGTGGCCTCCAGCAAACTAGACCCGCAAAAAATCGCCGATGTGGTCGGCGGCGCGGCCAAAGCGTGCCAGGAAGCCAACTGCGCCCTGCTCGGCGGCGAAACGGCCGAAATGCCCGGCGTCTACCAACCCGGCGAACTAGACCTGGTGGGTACGATTGTGGGGGTTGTTGAGAAGGAACATGTGATAAACGGCCGTTCCCTCCAGGCAGGCGACATCATCTTAGGCATTCCCTCCAGCGGTCTACACACCAACGGCTACACCTTGGCCCGCACCGTCCTGGCAGAGCTAGACTGGCACACCCCCGAACCCATCCTCGGCACAACCATAGGCGAAGCCCTGCTGGCCGTCCACCGCTCCTACCTCAGCCACATCCGCCAACTATGGTTCGCCGGCGTCACCATTCACGGCCTCGCCCACATCACCGGCGGCGGCCTCATCGACAATCCCCCGCGCATCTTCCCCGATGGTTTGGGCGCAGCCCTCAAACAAGGCAGTTGGCCCATTCCCCCCATCTTCAGCCTCATCCAGCAGCTCGGCAGCATCCCAGACGCTGAAATGCACCACGTCTTCAACATGGGGCTGGGTATGCTCGTCATCGTGCCGCCCGACCAGGCCGAACTCGTCAAAAAGATATTAGG
>JACSSI010000072.1 GCA_014879345.1 Anaerolineae bacterium
ATTAGCTGCATCAGCCGGCTCTTGTGCGGCCAAGAAATCGTCCACATTTTCTTGCCAATCATAAGTAATAATTGGCTGGCTGCACAATTCCTCAGTCTCAAAGTTCAATACAAAGTTGGCTACATTTCGCACCTGATCCTGGCGCATTGCACCGCCAAACTCCGCAGACCATGTCGGCATCTCTGTACCAGGTCGGCCAGAAGCAATTGTACTTTGAATAAATGCTTCCTTGGAGCCTTGCCAATTCATGGCTTCCATACGGGGCGATACATCACCACACAGCAGCAGATTACTGTTAAGCGGCAGCCCAATACAGCCAATCTCTTCACCAGTAGCAGGGTCTTTACAATCTACGGCAAGCCCATTTTCTCCATGACAATTCGCACAGTTCTGATTGAACAAATGGGCACCCGTTTCAACCGAGCGAGCAATCTCCGCTTCAGTGTACCGTTCTAAACGAGCCGGTTCCCGCAGAGCTGCATACCCCAAAATGGTCATCGTGAGCATAAATGCAATCGTTCCAATCGTTACTTTAAGTTGCATAGATGTCTTTCCTTTTTATGCCTCAAACATCAATCTGTAACCTGTTAAGATTAGCAAGACTTGTTGATGTAGGTGCATTCCTCCTCATAGTTGGCATCTTCGTGACGGAACCCTTCCCACTCAAGGAAGTAAAGGTTTTCCTCAGCATTCTCAGGATTCGCTGCCTGAATGTGAATGGTGAGCTTTAATAAACCTTCCTGATACTGTTCAATGACCAATTCAGAATAAGGATCGGGCATCTTGTTATCATCTGGTTTACAAGCGGGCAAAGCAATACCGCCAATTTCTGCTGACTCTTTGTTTGTGCAGCTGTGTAGTGCCATTTGTTCAGCAAAATCTGCCAGTGCATAAGTTAGGTGAGGATTACCCTCAAGCACTTGTCCAGGCAAAAAAGCACCTGTCCATAAATATTCTGGGGGCACGCCCAACAGCGAGCTTACCCCTTCTTCCGGCAATATCTTTGTTGCCACTTCAATATCTGGTGAAGATTCTACAGCATATTCTGGTGTCCCCATCCAGTTAGACACCAGCATAAAGGCGATGAAAAGTGAGGCAACGCTCAAGCCAACACGGCGATTTGCATAGCGACGGCTCTTACCCACTTCAAAATAAGGCATCACAATGAAAGCGACCAGCAACAGTGGAATGAAGCCAACCACCAACATCTTGTCGCCCAATTTCAACCAACCCTGTGACCAGGATAAATACCAGGGAGCGACCACATGCAGCGGCGTCACCACCGGGTCTGCATGATGCTCTAACGGTGCATCCCAGAACCAAAGAGAACCGGCTACCAGGAAGAGGGATAAAAGCGCTGTCCACATCACTTCACTGGTTAAGATATCTGGGATGAAATAGGTACGTTCCGTCCGAGGCACACGTTTAGCTGTGTCGTCGCCAATTTCTTCACGCCCTGGGGGGAGTGAGAAACCATGCAGTACCACTTTGTAATAGTGGACAAAGAAGAAAATGCCTAAAAGCAACGGCATCAGCAGCACATGCAGCAAATACCAGCGGAGCAAACCACCAGCACCCAAAGAGGGGCCACCTTGCAATATCAGGAGAACGTTTTGATTAACGACAGGTGGGGCAGGCGCAGATTCAGCACCACTCAAGAATACGGTTAACGCCCAATAGGCTAACTGATCCCAAGGCAATAAATAACCGCTGAAACTGAGCATCAGGGTCAGCACCAGCAAAATCATCCCCGTTACCCAGGTAAATTGGCGCGGCTTTTTGTAACTGCCTGTGATAAACGTCCTTAGCATATGCAGCGCCACCACAATGACCATTACTTCTGCACCGAGGCGGTGCATATTACGCATGAGTTGTCCCAAAGGCACGTTGGCTAATATGTTCCACATGTTGCCGTATGCAATCAGGGGGCTGGGCGTATAGAAGATCATCAAGAAAATACCAGTGATGGTTTCCCACACAAACATGAAGGTTGATAGCCAGCCTAAATGGAAGGTCGGATAAACACGGGTAATTTCATTGTGGTAAAAACTGGGGCGAATGTGCAGCCAGAAACCATCGGCATGGGGGCGTAAGCGGGGATTGGGGCGGCGTGGCTCATCACCCCGTAAAGCTGAACGAATGTCATTGACGTTCATCCCCGCTGTGATGCGTTCAACGACTTCATCACTTTTGGCGATGACTGCTTGTTTGACACCCATTTCTCTTACTTGGTCAACAAAGGTGGTCATTCTCTAACTCCTTCTCCAACTTTCAGCACGCTAAAACCAAAAGTCCCTCGGTTCGTGCAAGCGCCGAGGGATGGAGGGTTTTGCTATGGAATTTGTTCGGAAAAATCGCTTAACAAGACTTGTTTATTGCCCTGTTTTCTATCACCGGTATCAACGCTGACATATACTGTGTCGGCTGGCAAGGGGAAAGCTGTCCAAGGGTTTGTGCCTTGATCTCCCTCATCTGGCGATTCTGCCAAAACGGTTGATTTGTCTTCTGCCAGGGCATAAATTTTGAAGCGATCTAGATTGCGCGGTGCAGGTGCTTCGATTCGACGGCCGTCTAGACGATATTTGGAGCCGTGGCAAGGGCACTCAAAACGATTGTTGGAATCTGTCCAGGCATAGATGCAGCCCAAGTGGGTACATACTTTGTAGATGGCAGCAACCCCGATGATAACGTCTGGATCACCTGGTGCGTGATACATTAATTCATTGGGTTGGGTTGTGTTGAGATTAACTAGCCAGAAACGGCCGTCTGGAAAATTCCGAGGATCACTGTTTTCGGCAGGCACATCGGCAACACTAACCAAAAATTCGCCACCAAATTCACCTTCCCGAAAACGAGGGATTAAAAACCAGACCATGAGGCCAATAGATTCTGCGGCTAAGAGAGCTATTGAAGCTCCCCAAATATAATACAAGAATTCTCGCCTTGTAATTCCGTTACCGGAAGCACCGGCATCAACTGCTACATTGGCCATAAGGCTATTCTCCTGACATCTAAACTTGAATTCTCTTTTATTCTGAGGAATAACTTATCGTAAAAAGAGATGCATCTGCAAATTTTTTATGATAGTCCACACCTGTGTGAAAGCAGTTGTGTGCTTTTTGTCACAAGCGGATTATAACAGAATGTTAATGGTTATCAAGAATTTTACAGCCTATAGCGAAAATGGACTTGTTTAGTCCACTACCCGCGATGAAAATTGTGTGTTGATTTGAAATTAGTGCTGTCAGTAAGCATTAACAGGGTGATTGTGCTTGACCATCGACCATATGCTGTAACCTCGATAAAATTATATTTTGGTATGAATTGTAATGGGTGACTGGCGAATATGCACGTCATTCCAGACAGAATCAATTTTGCGTTATTAATTATTTGGAGAATTTAATGAAGCCTCTTTCTACTCTCGTTTCCAGCATTCCCTCATCTCCTACATTGGCGGTCAATGACAAAGCGAAGGCGCTGCAAGCAGCGGGCTATGATGTTATTGCTTTGGCTGGCGGCGACCCTGATTTTGCCACACCGCCCCACATTGTTGAGGCGGCTTTGCACGCTATGCAGAACGGAGCTACTCATTATCCTGCGCCGATGATTGGTATTGTGCCGGCGTTGGAAGCTATTGCAAGTAAGATGGAACGGGAAAATGGTATTTCTATTCCTGATCCGCGTCATCAGATTATTATCACGCCCGGAGGGAAGTGGGCGTTGTATTTGGCGTTAACGGCCGTTCTTAATCCCGGTGATGAAGTGCTCATTTTAGAACCCAACTGGGTCTCCTATAAGCCGATGGTGACGCTGGCCGGTGGCGTGCCTGTTCCCGTCAGTTTGCCCAGCGGCGATAACTTCCACATCACGGCCGCGCAACTACGTGAAAAGATAACGCCACGCACCAAAGCGCTTATGGTTAACACACCTTGCAACCCCACCGGGCGCGTGCTTACGCAAGAAGAGCATGATGATATCGTGGCGGTGGCAGCTGAAGCAGACTTGTATGTGATTGCTGATGAGATTTATGAAAAACTGATCTTCGACGGCCGTTCTCACCGTTCTTTGGCAGCAGCACCCGGCATGGCCGAGCGCACGCTCACCGTCAATGGCCTGACTAAATCATACGCCATGACTGGTTGGCGCTTAGGCTGGCTCGTCAGCTCCAAAGCCATCATCAAATTAGCTACCAAAATGAACAGTCAGGCAGTCTCTTGTGCCGCTCACTTTTCTATGTATGCTTGTATTGCGGCTCTCAACGGGCCTCAAGATGTGATCTATGAAATGCGCGATGCGTACCAGGCGCGGCGTGATTTCATGGTAAAAGCGCTCAACGAGATTGATGGCATTTCTTGCCGTTCGATTGAAGGTGCATTTTACCTTTTCCCCAGCTTCCCTGGCAGCAGCAAAAACAGCCTGGAATTGGCCGATGCCTTGCTCGACAAAGCGCAAATCGCAGGCACTCCGGGCATTGCCTTCGGCCAAAGCGGCGAAGGCCACGTGCGTTTCGCCATCTCAACTGCCCAACATGACTTGGAGCGTGCGGTTGAACGGCTGGCAAAAATTGCGCATGCGTTGTAACGGGTAGGCTTCTCCATTCCCTACTCGCTGATGACTCGTTTCTGCACGTATTTAGTTATAAATCGTTTACAATGTTGAAAAGCATGTCAGGGAGAGAAAATGAGAACAATTACAACCGCACAAAACGGCCGTTCCTTTGGTACTTTTATTGGTGTTTTTGTACCTACCACGTTGACAATTCTGGGCGCAATCATGTACCTGCGCCTGGGTTGGGTCGTGGGCAATGCTGGTTTAGTCGGGGCGATTCTCATTATTTTGATGGCGCATGTTATCACGGTCAGCACGGGTCTGGCTGTCTCTTCAATGGCAACGAACATCCGGGTGGGGGCAGGCGGTGCGTTTTCGATTATTTCGCAGTCGTTAGGGTTGGAGGTGGGCGGGGCGATTAGTGTGCCGTTGTATTTAGCCCAGGCGATTTCCTGCACGCTTTATATTTTTGCCTTTGCAGAAGGGTGGTTGCGTATTTTTCCGCATCATTGGGAAACGGCCGTTGTCCTTCTCGCGTTTGGTGTGGTATTCATCATTGCCTTCATCAGCGCGCGTTTTGCTGCCCGTATTCAACTGATCATCCTGGTCATCGTCGCCTTCTCCCTCTTCTCCATCTTCCTGGGCAGTTTTCCCACCGACCAGTCGGCTGGCATGATTTATCAGCCAACCTTGGTGGGCAATTTCCCCGACGGCGATTTTTGGTACATTTTCTCCGTGTTTTTTCCAGCAGTGACAGGGATTATGGCGGGTATCAGTTTGAGTGGCGTGTTAAAAGACCCACGCCGCAGCATTCCATTAGGGACGATGAGCGCCATTGCTGTGACCATGGTTATTTATTTGTTTCTTGCTTATTGGTTATCACGGGTGGCTTCACCAGAGGAACTGTTGACCAATTCAACGGTGATGGTAGACAAAGCCTATTGGAGTTGGGCCGTACTGGCTGGCTTGCTGGGAGCCACCTTTTCTTCGGCGTTAGGCTCCCTGTTGGCTGCGCCGCGTGTGATGCAAGCGTTGGGCAGTCATGGCGTGCTGCCTTACGGCCATATTTTCGCCACGGAAACCAGCGGTGGTGAGCCGCGCTATGCCATGCTAGCGACCGGGGTTATTGTCGTGATAGCGACAATTTTCGCCTTGTTGGCAGGTGGCTTGAACGCGGTAGCCCCGTTGATTACCATGTTCTTCCTGATCACTTACTTTATGTTAAATGCAGTGGTCTTAATCGAGCAAACATTAAGCATGGTTAGTTTCCGCCCGACCTTTAAAGTATCACGTATTGTGCCTTTTGTGGGCGCTGTTGGTTGTTTGTTTGTGATGTTCCTTATCAATCCTATTTTTAGTTTGATGGCGATGGGGGTATCCCTGTTTGTGTATGTGTTTTTGCTGCGTCGTCAGTTGAATACGCCGTGGGAAGATGTGCGCAGCGGCTTGTTTATTTCGGTGGCGCGGTGGGCAGTCGAACAGGTGAGCAAGATGCCGCCCTCACCGGAACGGACTTGGAGTCCCAATGTGTTGGCTCCGGTGGTATCTACTAAATCACTGCGCGGTAACTACCGCTTTTTGTCGGCGTTGACTTCGCCTAAAGGTTCTGTGCATATCATTGGCGTTTATGCAGTTGGCAAACAGGAGCCAGTAGCAAACCTCAATTTGTTAGCACGTTCGTTTTTGGATGATGGGGTGACTGCCTGGGTATCGTTGGTTGAGGAAGATGATTATGTCAACGCAGTGGATACAGCTATGGAAGTGTTGACGGGTAATTTTTTCCGTCCCAACATGCTCTTTATGCCTTATGAAAGCTGGTTGGGGGCAGAACGGGAACGCATTGCCTGGCTGTTGAAGCGGGCATCAGATATGCCTCATTTGGGCATTTTGCTGCTGTGTCAGCATCCGGTGGTGGGGTTGGGGCAGGAGCAGGTTATCAATGTGTGGATGCGGGAGCAGGGGCCAGACTGGGCGCTGGGGCTGCGTCTGGCGAATTTGGATTTAGCGGTGTTGGTGGGGTATCAGGTGGCACGGAATTGGAACGGCCGTTTGAATTTGTGTATGGTTGTGCCAACTGAAGAGACGTCTGAAAAGGCTGATGATTTTCTGGAAGAGTTGAAAAGCTTTGCCCGCTTGCCTGCTGGAACAGGTATCAAAGTATTCGTAGGCTCATTTTGGGAAGCGCTGCCGCAAGGGCCAGCCGCTGATCTTACTATTTTGGGTCTCCAGGCACAGCCTGATCTTGACTTTGTGGAAAAGGCGGTCAAAATCATCGATGCTTCGTGTATTTTTGTGCGTGATTCTGGAGATGAAAGTGCATTAGCTTAAAAAGTTGCAAGGGGCAAGGTTGCCAAGTTGCAGGGTGACAAGGCGACGTGATGATTTTTGTACCTTGTCTCTTTGCTACCATGCAACTCTGCTCCCTTTATCTCCGTAAGGAAGTTTATGATGACTGATGAAAATGATATTGTAATTGATCCTGTAGCAGATGATACGCCCCCGGTGAGTAAAGAAACGCCGTCGGCGATTGATACAGAGCCTGTTTTTGAGGAACCAACTATGACAGACGAAACGGCCGTTTCTACTCCACCGCCACCACCACCTGCCGTATCTCAGCGACGCGGCTGTGTGCTGCTTATTTTAGGCGCACTTTTGGGCGCTATTTTAGGCACTGTGCTCACGCTTTCCATTCTGCTTGGGCTGAATGGGTCTCTCTCCTTCACCAGCACCGATGCCCAACTGCGGCGAGCCATCAACGACACCCGTATTGAACAGGAAGATATGGCGGCCTCCCTGGCAACCCGTTCAGCTCAATTGGAGATGATGGCAACGCAGGTGGGCAGCTTGAAGTTAGAGCAGGAAGCTGTCTATGAGACGATGAGTACGGTTGATGCTGAAATGGGCGATATGTTTGTGGCGGTAACGGCCGTTTCTACCCAAGTTTCCTCGTTAGACAAGCGTGTCGAAACCACTGAAGGGCAAATAGAAAATGTGGCCGCCGCTGCCGCTGAGTTCGACACCTTCCTGAACGGCTTGAAACAACTGTTGCTCGGGCTTGATGAAGGCGGTGCCACGCCCGAAGCGGAAGAGGAAATAATGAGCGCCACGCCCACTGCCGGAACTGCCACGCCTACACAAACAGGAACCAGTGAAGCGACTGCGAAAGCTACACGCACACCCCGGCCAACCAGCACGCCGCTGCCCCTGCCCACCAGTCAACCATAACCAGTAGCCAGTTTTCAATAAACTGTGATCAGATTGGGAGAATGAAAGATGAGTCAAGGAAATTCAATGCAACGCTCGGGCTGCGGCCCCCGTTTAGTATGGATAGCGAAGGCCGTATTTACATTTTTGTTGGTTATCGGCGTTCTTGTTGCCATTGCCTGGGGCGGTTATATGATTTACCAGATGGTTCAGGGGGAAGTTAACCGATCTTCTGAAAGCGTCAGCACCCGTTTTGATGCCCAGGAATCCCGCATTGACATTTTGCGCCAGGAGGTCAATGCCCTGGTGGCGGCTAACCCGGGACAAGAAGAACAATTGGCGCAACTTCAGCAAACGCTAACGGCCGTTTCCAGCCAATTAACCAATCTCGACGAAGACCTCTCCCAACAAAATAATATGCTGGCAACCCTGGAAGCCTCGATGGCAACTACCCTCAGCAATGATGAGGCGGCCGCAGGTGGCATCGTGGTACTCAGCGACAGCCTGGCTGCTTTGCAGGGGGATTTCAATGATGCCAGCGTCCGTTTAGATTCGTTTGGTGGTGAAGTGGATGGGCTGACTGAGGCTGTGGCGGTATTGGATGAAACGGCCGTTACTGCTCAAGAAATGGCATCTGAATCAGAAACGGCCGTGAACGACATGGCACACACCCTCATGCTCTTTCGCGCCTGGGAACTGGTAGCCCGCGCCCGCCTGCGCTTGCTCGAAAACAATTTTGGCCTCGCCCAAAGCGACATCGCCGAAGCGGATGAAACACTGCAACACATCATCCTCATCCTGCCCGCAGATTCTCCAGAAACGGCTGACTTACAAACCGTACAAACACGACTGTCCCTGGCCGCCGATAACCTGTTTTTGGACGCGGCTCTGGCTGGCATTGATTTGGAAACCGCTTGGGACGCACTAGACAAAATTTTAGTCGCCCGCTTGCAGCCCGTCGCCGCCGTAGAATTAGATTTAGGCGCAGCTACAGAAACACCTGAGCCAGCAGCCACCGAAATTGCAGCGACACAAACAGCTACGCCTGCCCCAGCCGTCACAGCACCAGAAGTGACGCCATCACCCACAGCATCGGAAGTAACGCCCACGCCTGAGCAAACGCCGACACCTTCTTCATAAAGCTCAACTTTCTGGTTGACGTGCTTGTCTGGCACTGCGCACAATCGTGTGCCAGACAAGCATTTCATCTGCTTCATCGGCAAACGAAAGATAAACTGTTCGTTTTACGCCTTTTAGCTCTTTATCTCGACCAAAAAGATACCGGTTTTGCTGATTGGTAAACGCTTCCCCAATTTCAGAAAGCAGCGTAATCGCCAGCGTGGGTGTTGGTTCTTTGCCAAAAAGCAGCCATCCTTTTTGCACACGTTGCAACGTGGTCGGATTGAAGAACTGGTAGCGGTAGCCCAAACTACCAGGCATCCGCACCATCACCACATGTTCTCCCAACGGAACCTGCCAATATTCAGCCGGGCGCAGCAGCCCAAAATCATCCATATCTTTGACGCTGAAGATGCCGGTGGCCGCCGTTGGCACTTTTTGGTTGGCGGGCAGCGTGGTTAATTCGCCTTCTGGCAACGTCATCTTGCTATCGGCGACGAACTTGCTGTAGCCTGTCTTTTTGGCTCGCCAATAGCTGAAATAGAGCCATACCAGGAGAACGGCCGTTATCCCCACTATCACCTCGCCCCACCTGAATACAAGCGCAGAGAAGAACAATACAATGCCTATCAACTTCAGCCAGCGTTCAATACGAATCCACAAAACGGTGCGGATACTTGTAAAAAAAGTAAACCAATATGCCAGACTCAGATAGCGGTAGTAAATTCGTTTATAAAAAGGGAAAGTATGCATTAAACATTCTCATTGAACGCAGCCTGAGCTTGTCGAAGGCGGAACCGGGCTTCGACAGGCTCAGCCCTCGACGTACTGTTATAGTTACTCGATTTTTTGCAAACAGGCCACCATATGAAGCTGTCGGCTGTCAGCCAACTTGTCATCGAACCAGATCATAAATTTAAAGAAGGTTTGGTTAAAGGCAAGATAGGTGGGGTCGGGAATTAGCTGAAGGGTTTTGATTGCAAGATTGCTCTTGCCGCATAAATGACAAACGGCCGTTTCCGAATTAGCTCTATAAAAGGTAGGAAAAGCATCTGCCTCAGCCCGCCCGTAAAACCGTTCCACCAACCGCCCCTGAAGCTGCGAAAACCGCCCCAGCCCCCGGTTAAGCGCCGACAGCGGGTGGCGTGTGTTGGGGGTGATAAACACAAAAACGCCGCCCGGTTTAAGCACACGGCTGATTTGGGTGAAGGTGGATAACGGCCGTTCCAAATGCTCCAGCAGCCAACTGGCAAACACCACATCAAAACTGTTCGCGGCAAACGGCAAGGCATCACTCAACGCAGCCGCACGCGGCAAAGCCAGACGATGTTCTCGCAGCGATAATTCATCTGGGTCTACACCAGCCATCTGTGCCAGCGGATGTGTCAACTGCTCGACTAATCCGCCCCGGCCACAGCCCAGGTCTAGCACCGTGGCATCAGGCTGTAACTGTGCCCGCACCAGGTCAGCATACACCTCCGTGGCGGGTCGCCAGCCAGGATTCATTTGCTGATATTCTTCGCGCAGCGCATTCTGTCGTTCAAGCGAAAGCATGGTATCCTATAATCCGATTTTTTTAGCCCGATTGTTTTGGGCTTTCACCGGCGAGCAATTTTAATCAAGAATTCCCGTATACGCGAACCTGGGGAGTGTAACATGATGAATCGTTTATTGAGGCAATCTCTCGCAAAGCCGCAGAGGCACAAAGAGGAAGGAAGGAGAAAGCTGCGTAATCTGCGAATTATTTTTCTAATGAGTTTTCTGCTCATCATAAGCTGTGGCCCGGCAGGCAGCTATGATGAGCAGCTACAAGCGATGATTGTGGCACAGCACATTGAGCCATTATCCCCCATTCCCGCCCAAAACGAAGCGTTAGTGACTTTGGGGCGTAACCTTTACTTCGACAACATTCTCAGCGGCAACAAAGACGTTTCTTGCGCTACCTGTCATTTGCCAGCGGTTGGCACTGGCGATGGTTTGCCGCTATCAATCGGCACAGGTGGTGTTAATGGGTTAGGCCCAGAACGTGAACTGGGAAACGGCCGTTCTCTCGTTCCGCGCAATGCCCCAGATGTATTTAATCGAGGGGCAGTCGAATGGACAACCATGTTTTGGGACGGCCGCGTTGCCATCAGCCCGCGTGGCTACTATAAAACTCCCCAAAACGACGACTTGCCGGGTGGCCTGTACAGCTTACTCGCCGCCCAAGCCATGTTCCCCGTCACCTCCGTTGATGAAATGCGCGGCTCTCCTGGTGATACAACGGTAACAGGCGAACTAAACGAACTTGCCCTGATTCCATCAGAAAACACCCGCGCCATGTGGGACAGGTTGATGGCGCGTCTGCTGTCCATTCCTGAATATGAAGCCTTATTTGCCGCTGCTTACCCTGATGTGCCAACGTCTGAATTAGGTTTTCAACACGCTGCCAATGCCATTGGTGCATTTGAGGCAGAAGCCTTTGCCTGTACCAATAACCCCTGGCACGCTTACCTCAACGGCGATCTGGCCGCTATTTCCGATGACGCCAAGAAAGGAGCGCTGCTGTTTTACGGTGAAGCAGGCTGCGTTACCTGCCATGCTGGCGCGTTGTTCACGGATCAGACCTTCCACAATATCGCCACCCCTCAACTTGGCCCCGGCAAGGGAAATGATACGCTGCTGGATAACGGCCGTTTTCTGGAAACAGGTCGCGCCGAAGACCAATTTGCTTTCCGCACCCCCTCCCTGCTCAACGTCACCGCCACCGGCCCCTGGCTTCACAACGGCGCGTATAATGATTTAACGGCCGTTATCAACCACCACCAAAACCCGGAAGCTGCCCTGAAAAACTACGATCCAACAGCCCATTTGCCAGCCTACCTGCACGATACTGTGCAAAACCACGATGCCGTCACCAATGCCTTGTTGGCAAGCGTTGACGCCCAGTTAGCGCCGACACGCAAGCTTTCACCGATGGCAGTGCAATATCTCATTGCCTTCTTAGAAACGCTGACCGATCCAACTGTGTATGAAATGGAGGATATGGCACCAACGGCCGTTCCCAGCGGCCTGCCCGTTTTAAACTGATCACTCATGTTACGCGCTGAGATAGCACGCAG
>JACSSI010001003.1 GCA_014879345.1 Anaerolineae bacterium
ATTTCGGTAATAAACTTGTCATTCCCACCCCCGTCTACACGAGGGCAGGCTGAAGGTGGGAATCCATTTACCACTACCTGTGGATGCCCGCCTTCGCGGGCATGACACGATTACCGATTTATTTTCTTAAGTTCCATCAGCCCTCGGTTTATGATATAAACTCTAAATTCCTAAACAGATAAAACGCCATTGAACATCTCGTAAAAATCTGTGCTTTATCACAATCTAAGGCAAAACGGCCGTTAACGCCCCATCCACCAATTCATCCGCCAACGCCATCTCTTCCCCGCTTATCAGCACCACAATGCTCAGTTCATGGTCTGGTAGATACCATAATTCGCTGGTGAAGCCGCTTTCTTCGCTGGCATAGCCCCACATTTCGCCCCAATTGGATTGACGTTTCATGATGCCAAAGCCGTACTCGTCGCCGTTTCCCATCGGCACGGTTTTAAGCGAGAGTTCACGGCCGTTTTCCCCAGGCAGCGTTCGTTCATACAAGGCAGGCGCGTATTCACCCAGGTCGATGCCATTGGAAATCAGACCTAAATCAGCCAGGCCGCGACCATCGTCATAAGGCAGCATACTGTCGATGATGCCGTCGCCATCAATGTCGGCGTAACCAGGGATGTGACCGCCTGTTGTTTTGGCGACCGGCTCCAGATAGGTATCGGGCATATCAACGCGGTCGAGAATGCGATCTTGCAGCACTTCGTTCAGGTCGTCATCTTCAAGATTGTCGAGGATGAGTTGCAGCAAAAGGTAGTTGGTATTGGAATAGTTAAAGGCTTCTCCAGGCGCAGAAAGGGCCGGCATGTCGTAGGCGAAGGCGACTAATTCATCAGGATGCCAGCCGCGTTTCTCTTTGGCGAGAACGGCCGTTTTGAAATCAGGATTGTCACGATACTCAGGCAAGCCGCTGGTCATCATCAGCATCTGTTCCAGGGTGATCTGGTCACTGTTGGCAAAATTGGCGGCAATGTCGGGCAGCAATTCTGCCAACGTGTCATCGAGGCGCAACTCCCCTTCTGACAGCTTTTGGATGATGATGGTGCTAATAAATGTCTTCGTCAAGCCCACTACGCGAAAATGATTGATGGTACGCGCCGCTTCGCCTTCTTCCCGATTGGAAAGACCTTGTGCAAAAATCTGCTCGCCAGTCTCAGAACTCTTGACGAGCATGACCACGCCAGGGCCATCGTCCGGCACGGTGGTGTTGATGACTTCTCTCAGGGCAGTTTGAGCCGCTTGCCGCTGCTGGCAACCGGCCAACAGTAGGATACTTAAACCAATTACCAAAAATATAATTTGCTTTCTTCTCATGTCTTCCTTTTCTCTCAATGATGAGGCAGCTATGCCTTTTCTACGACACCCATCTCGTCGAGTTGGATGGTTTCATCACCCGTCTCATGCTGGAGTGTGAGTTGGCGGGTTTGTAAATTGTAGTGGAATGCCTGCAAGCGCTCTGAGCCGTCTTGTTCAGTAAAAGCGAGGTGGCCGAAAACGGCCGTTTCTTCCCGCCCTCTCAATTTCAAACTGGCACCCTGCCAGCGGCAATAATACACAAGTGGTTTCATAAATTAGTCCGGTAGTCTGTTAGTCATTTAGTCGAGTAGTCGAATAGTCGATTAGTCGCCAGTTACTTTGCAACCCTGCCACCTTGCAACCTAACCACCCTCATACTGCGCAAATATCCGCCGGTATGCAGGTGACGATTGCATCAACTCATCATGGTTGCCCACGGCATCCAGGCACCCTTTGCGCATGACCAGTACCTTGTCTGCCCAACGGATTTGGGAGAGGCGATGGGTAATCAGAATGGTGGTCTGGTTTTCAGACGCACGCACAATGGCGCTTTGGATTTGGTCTTCGGTGGCACTGTCTACGGCGCTGGTCGAGTCGTCGAGGATGAGGATGCGCGGCCTGGTCATGAAGGCACGTGCCAGTGCCAGCCGCTGCCGCTGACCACCGGACAGCGTGACACCACGTTCACCAATGATGGTTTCGTAGCCATCCTTGAAGTTGAGGATAAAGTCGT
>JACSSI010001004.1 GCA_014879345.1 Anaerolineae bacterium
GCTGATTTTCAGGGTGATCCGTGGGGTCTGTTTTCTGATTTGGCGCTGGCGCAGGCTGGCGGTTACGGCGCCTACGTCGATACCGGACAGCATGTGCTTTGTTCCGCCTCGCCGGAGCTGTTCTTCCGGCTGGATGGGGATGTGCTGACCTCCAAACCGATGAAGGGAACGGCCGTTCGCGGCCAAACCCCAGCGGAAGATGACGAAAACGCGGCTTGGTTGCAACAGTCTGAGAAGAACCGGGCGGAAAACGTGATGATTGTAGACATGATTCGCAACGACATGGGGCGGGTGGCGGAGACGGGCAGTGTACACGTTCCCCGCCTGTTTGAGGTGGAGCGTTACCCAACCGTGTTGCAAATGACATCCACGGTGACGGCCAAAACTCAAGCCTCGCTCACCGAGATTTTCCAGGCGATGTATCCCTGCGCCTCCATCACCGGTGCGCCCAAAGTGAATACCATGAAAATCATCCGCGAATTGGAGCCGGAACCGCGCGGCGTTTACACGGGCGCGATTGGCTTTATCGCGCCAAACCGTCAGGCGCAGTTTAATGTGGCGATTCGCACGGTGACGGTGGACAGGGAAAAGGAAACGGCCGTTTACCATGTCGGCTCTGGGGTGGTGTGGGATTCAAACGCGCAGGAAGAGTACGAAGAATGTTTATTGAAAGCGAAGGTGCTGCATGAAGCCCGAAAAGTTACAGTTTGACCTTCTCGAATCGTTGTTGTGGACGCCGGAAGATGGCTATTTTTTGTTGCAACGGCATATAGACCGGCTGCTCCGCTCGGTTGAATACTTTGGCATGGCTGTGGGTAAAACGGCCGTTGTTGATGCGTTGATGACAGAAACTCACTCGCTGACAGAGCCGAGTAAGGTGCGCTTAACAGTGAACAGTGAACAGTTGACAGTGAACAGTGTGTCGTTGAGCGACGGGGTAGGGCAGTTGCCAGAGCCAATTCGCATAGGACTAGCAATTGAGCCAATCCAGTCAGACAACGTGTATCTCTATCACAAGACAACACAGCGGCAGGTGTATGCCGAGGCGTTGGCCTCACGCCCAGACTGTGATGACGTGGTTCTGTGGAATGAGCGCGGCGAGGTAACAGAGGTGAGCAGTTCCAATATCGTGGTGGAGTTGGGGGGTGAACTGTGGACACCGCCGGTATCATCGGGTCTGTTGGCTGGCACGTTTAGAGAAGAATTGCTGGAAAACGGCCTTCGACAAGCTCAGGCACCACTTGGACAAGCTCAAATACCTCAGGCAAACGGCCGTTTACAAGAAAAAGTCATCCTGAAAGACGAGTTGTTACTCGCAGATGCTATCTTTTTAATCAACTCCGTGCGCGGTTGGCGCACGGCAAAAATCATCGACAAATAAAACAAGAGGACACCATGAACATATTAGTAACCGGAGGCGCTGGCTACATCGGCAGCCATACCGTCGTAGAACTATTAAACGCAGGTCATGAGGTTGTTGTTGTGGACAACCTTCATAACAGCAAAGAAGAGGCGCTGCACCGCGTGGAAGAACTGACCGGTAAAACCGTCACCTTTTACAAAGTTGATTTGCTTGATGAAGCCGGTTTAGACACCATCTTTAGTGAACACCCCATAGATGCCGTAATCCATTTTGCCGCCTTAAAAGCTGTGGGCGAATCTGTGGCAATCCCGTTGGCCTACTATGAAAACAACCTGTCTGGGACTATCAATTTGTGCAAAGTAATGGCGAAACATGGCGTCAAAGAGATGGTGTTTAGCTCCTCTTGTACGGTTTATGGCGAACCAGCCAGTGTGCCTATCACCGAAGATTTCCCCACGATGGCATACAGTCCCTACGGCCGTACCAAGTGGATGATCGAAATGATGCTGCAAGATTTGTATGTGTCTGACCACGAGTGGAACATCATTTTACTGCGCTATTTCAACCCCGTGGGCGCCCATCAAAGCGGCCGCATCGGTGAAGACCCCAATGGCATTCCCAACAATCTGATTCCCTTTATCACGCAAGTTGCGGTGGGCAAGCTGCCTAAA
>JACSSI010001005.1 GCA_014879345.1 Anaerolineae bacterium
CCTCGTCGCACCAATTATTTATTCATACCGTAACGCTTCAATCGGGCGTAGATTGGCGGCACGCCAGGCCGGATAAATCCCAAAAATCAAGCCCACGCTGGCAGCAAAACCCGTTGCCAACATAATCGTGCCCATATCCACCACAGCTTCCAAATCAATCGCCTTACCGGCCGCCAAAGACATCAGCCAGCCGAGCAGCACGCCCAACAAACCGCCAATCACACTGAGCAGAATTGATTCCATCAAAAACTGGATTAAAATATCACGCTTCAAAGCCCCAACGGCCTTGCGGATACCAATTTCTCGCGTTCGCTCCGTCACGCTGACCAGCATGATATTCATAATGCCAATGCCACCAACGACCAGCGAAATCCCGGCAATAGCGCCCAAAAAGGCAGTTAACGTGCCAGTAATCACATCAAATGTTTCTAGCAGGTCAGATTGGCTGATAATCGAGAAATCATCTTCATTGGCATATGTAATCCCGTGCTGATCCCGAATGGTTTCCGTAATTTGGTCAATAGCAGCATCAGTGAGATCTTCATTGACAGCTTGTGCCGTAATACCAGTGACGGCTTTCTCGCCATCACGGGTACGCTCGGTGTACAGGCGGCTGTGAGCAGTTGATAAAGGTACAAAGACTGCGGTATCAGTATCACTAAAAGCACTGCCAGACTCGGCCAAAACACCGACCACTTCATAGCCAACACCGTTAACACGCACGGTGTTGCCAATGGGGTATTCCTCTTCAAATAAATCTTCCGCCACATCATAACCCAAGACTATGACACGAGCTTTGTTATCATAATCCTGCTGAGAGAAAAAGTCGCCGCTGTCTAATTCTTCAATATTATTGACGGCGAAGTAATTGGTGGTGACACCAGAAACTGGCACACGAGAATTATTGCCGCCGTTGACCAGTTCTTGTGTCGTTTGCGCCACGGCCGAAACAGCGCTGATGGCTGGGGCATTAAATGAATCCGATAAAGCATCCACATCAGATAAGCTCAATGCCTGATAGCCGCCGCTGTTGTCGTAATCTGTAACCAGGATGATGAGATTGGTGCCGATGGATTGAATTTCGCCAGTGATAGACTGGTTCACACCATTGCCAATCGCCATCAAAGCAATCACAGAGGCCACACCAATGATCACACCCAGCATCGTGAGGACTGCGCGCAGTTTATTTGCCAGCAAACTGTCTACTGCTGTTAAGAAACTTTCACTTAAATTCATAATTCATGCTCCTCTTGAATGAGGCCGTCGCGAATCCAGATGGTACGTTTGGCATGTTCTGCAATTTCAGGATCATGTGTAATCATGATAATTGTGATCCCTTGTTCCTGGTGTAATTTTTTGAAAATACCAAGGATTTCCTCGCCGGTTTGTGTGTCTAAAGCGCCGGTTGGTTCATCTGCCAGGATGATGGCGGGGTCGTTGCTCAAGGCGCGGGCAATGGCGACACGCTGCTGCTGCCCACCGGAGAGTTCATCTGGTTTGTGGCTCATACGGTCGCCTAAGCCCACGAGTTCCAAAGCTTCTTTGGCGCGTTTGCTGCGTTCTGAACGAGAGTGACCGCCATACATCAAGGGCAAGGCCACCTGTTTGAGGGCTGTGGTGCGTGGCAGTAAGTTGAACTGTTGGAAGACAAAGCCGATCCGTTTGTTGCGTATGCGTGAGCGGTCGTCAGGACTCATATCGCTGACGTCAATGCCGTCCAGTTTATAGGTGCCGCCGCTGGGAAAGTCCAGGCAGCCAATCATGTTCATGAGCGTGCTTTTGCCGGAGCCAGATGGCCCCATAATGGCTACAAATTCGCCTTCTTTTATCGTCAAATCAACACCACGAAGGGCATGGACAACTTGTGTGCCCATTTCGTATGTCTTTGTCAGGTTTTTCATTTCAATCATGTTCATGAGTTAGCCACCTCCAAACGGGCCGCCGCCGCCACCGGGATTGCCATTTTCATCACGAGGCGGGCCACCACCATCGCCGTTTTCATCACGCCTGAAGTTGAAAACGGGTGCGGTAT
>JACSSI010000073.1 GCA_014879345.1 Anaerolineae bacterium
CGATTTAATTTTTAAAGACTAACTGCGTGGAATGCCACCCCAGGACGCTCTGTGTCTTTCATCTTTGGTTCTACGCTCCACGTCCTTCGTGAATTGTTTAGGCAATTCTAACGGGTCAGCCATTTGATTCGTGGTATGCTTGGGCTTCCCTTTTTCAACTAAAAGCGGGGATTGGGTGATTGGAGGCAGTTCTGCCAATCGCTGAATCCCCATCTTCTTGTCTGGAGGCACGATGGCATTTCATGGCGGTGGCTGGTTTTCATTTATTCGCTACGACGAAAAACAGGATAAACCCACGATTACCCGCGAATTATTAAAGCGGGTGTGGACGTTTGCGGCCCCCTACCGTTGGCAAGTGGCGGGGCTGCTCATTACCATTTTACTGATTACGGGGCTGACGCTGCTCTCTCCATTGTTGTTGCGGCAGTTTATTGACGTGGCGATTCCCGAGGAGAATTATGTGCTGCTCAGTTTTTTAGCGTTGGGCATGATTCTTATTCCGCTGCTTAGTGGTGTGATTGGGGTGGTGCAGCGCAATCTAAATTCCCAAATTGGAGAGGGGGTTATCTACGATTTGCGGGTGCAGATGTATACCCATATGCAGCGTATGTCGCTGCGCTTTTTCACGCAAACGCGCACGGGCGAACTGATGTCACGCATGAATAATGATGTGGTGGGCGCCCAGCAAGCCATCAGCAATACCACCGTGACGATTATTTCTAATGTCATCTCGTTTGTGGCGACTTTGGCGATTATGCTGGCGATTGATTGGCGTTTGACGTTGTTGGCGGTGATTATTTTGCCGCTGTTTGTGCTGCCTGCTCGCCGTATTGGCAAAATTTTACGCAAATTGAGCCGCCAAAGCATGGAGTATAACGCAGAAATGAATGCCACTATGAACGAGACGCTTAATGTAAGTGGGGCGCTGCTGGTGAAACTGTTTGGCCGCGAACAACGGGAGGTGGAGCGGTTTAGCCGTGATGCGGGGCAGGTGCGTGATATTGGCGTGCGCTCGGCGGTGGTGGGGCGGTGGTTCTTTATGCTTTTAGGTGTGGTGAGTGCAGTGGGGGTGGCGGCTGTGTATTGGGCAGGCGGCATCATGGTGCTGCAAGGGGTGCTGACGCTGGGTACGATTATTGCTTTTGGCGCGTATTTGACGCAGCTTTATGGCCCGATGATGGCGTTGACGAATGCGCCGGTGGAGTTTGCTACCAGTATGGTGAGTTTTGAACGGGTGTTTGAGGCGTTGGATATTCCGGTTGAAGTGAGTGAAAAAGAGGATGCGTTGGATCTTGGGGTGGCAAACGGCCGTTTACAATTCAAAAATGTCGCGTTTAGTTATACCGGAGACGAAGAGTCGAAAGCTGGCCTCGAAGAGATCGCCCGTTTTAGCTGGGGTGGCAGCGAGGCGCACATTAAACGAGGCAAGGCTTCGACAAGCTCAGCTTCGACAAGCTCAGCCACCAATACTTCGACAAGCTCAGCCACCGATGCTTCGACTAATTCGCTCACTGAGCCAGTCGAAGTGACCGAATTAGTCGAAATGTCAGAATCTGAAACCATTTGGGCCTTAAACGGCATCAACTTCATCATCGAGCCAGGACAGTTGGCGGCGCTGGTGGGGCCGAGTGGTGCGGGCAAAACCACAGTCACCTACCTCATTCCGCGCCTTTATGATCCAACCGCTGGCGAAATCCGCATCGACGACCACGATATCCGTGATGTCACGCTCAAATCCTTGGCCGACAACATTGGCATGGTGACACAGGAAACCTATCTCTTCTATGATACCGTCCGTGCTAACCTGCTCTACGCCAATCCTAAAGCCACCGATGCCCAAATGATTGCCGCCGCCAAAGCAGCCAATATCCATGACTTCATCATGGAAATGCCAGACAATTATGACACAGTGGTTGGCGAACGGGGCTACCGGCTCAGCGGCGGTGAACGCCAGCGTATTGCCATCGCTCGCGTTATCCTCAAAAACCCGCGCATTTTGGTGCTGGACGAAGCCACATCGCATCTGGATTCGCTGTCTGAGGCGTTGATTCAGGAGGCGCTGCTGCATGTGATGGAAGGGCGCACCAGTCTGGTGATTGCTCATCGCCTCTCTACGATTTTGGCGGCTGATGTGATTTTGGTGATGGAGAAGGGGCAACTGGTGGAGCAAGGTACTCATGAAGAGCTGCTGGCGAAGAATGGCTTGTATGCCAGCTTATATGAAACACAATTTAAGCCAGGGGTGGAAGCGGTTGGTGTGAACTAAAGCGTAGTGCGTAGTGCGTAGAGCGTAGGTTTTGCGAATAATACGCACTACGCACTACGTTCTACTTTATTCTTCCGCTTCTGTTTTTTCTGTGGTTCCTGCTTTTTCGGCGCGTTTACGCTGCATACTGGGGACGATGGCGGCGACAAGTACCAGAATAAGCCAAATAAATAAAACAAAGAGTGCAATTAAGTCCATGATCTTCTCCTGAACGGGTTGATGGCGGGTATTTTAGCGTAGATTCTCTACAAAGGATAATAGGTATCAATATTCTCCGCGTTGATAAAGACGTGCTCCATATAAATGGCTGGCGGCACGGATTCTCCCTGAAAAATCTTTTGCGCCAATTCGGCAAGTTTCTCGCCATATCGTTCTGGCATATACGCCGTTGATCCAATAAGACGTGAGTTTGGCTCACGAATTTCATCACGGATTAGCCGATCTGCACCTTGTCCCACAATCACCAGGTCAGATTCCCGATGCAACTTTCTGGCGGCTTGCAAAGCGCCAAAAGCGACCTCGTCATTGAATGAAATCACACCGATTTGATGGTCATCTGGCAATTTTTCCAGGGTGCGCTGCACAATGGTTTCTGACATGGCGGTGGTATTGCCACAATCCAACGTAATCACCTTTTTGTCATTGAGTGACCCTATGATTTCGGCCAGGCCATCTAGCTGGCCCTGGATGCGGGCTTCTGGCAATGATCCAGCGCGTGGTTCCACTAGAACGAGCAGGGTTTCTAATTTGCCTGCCCAATTTTTCTGAATCCAGTGACCCAGAGCCAGTCCTGCCATATGCCCTGCCCGATAATTATCGACGCCAAAAAAGGTTGCGCCTACCATGGGAATATCTACGGCGATAACGGGGATTTGGGCTTGTTGGAATTTTGCCATGAGCAGGCTGCCAGTTTTAAAGTCAATTTGATATTCAATTACTAAATCGACCTTTCGTTCAATGAGATTGTCAGCGATGTGTAAGGCTTGCTCACTACTGAGCATGTTGTCGGCCACGAACAGGTCGATGTTGCTTTGCTCTTTGACTGCCCGTTCTAACCCGCGCCGGACATCAATGGCGAAGGGTAGATTTTCGCTTTGATTGGCAAATCCGATGGTGAATTTAGGACGGCCGTTATTCACAGTATGAGAGCGCACGGTATTTTCACCACAAATGGTGAGGTTGATGTGGGCATCTCGCATTTGCTGCACAAATCCGGCTGGAGCCAGGCTGTCTGTCAGAATTGTGAAGATTTCATGGGTGGCGGCAAACGGCGCAAAACCAACGACATTGAGTTTTGACGAATCAATGAGGGCCACTTTCCGCTGCACGGGTGCGAGCATCGCTTGTTTTAATTGGGCTTCTTCAATGGAACGTTCCGTCAAACCGGCCTCGACGGAGAAGCCAATGGCCGAGACAAATGCCAGGCGCAAGTACAGATTTTTCAAAATGTCGATGCCCATCAAACTGGTTGTGGCACTGCCCCGACTATTCACCAACCCGCCTACCAAGATGACGGTATGCTTGGGGTTCGTAGCCAGCAGACTCGCCGTTTCGATGCCATTGGTCACAATTGTGAGCCGTTCTCTATCTTTTAAGAAAGGAACCATCAACTGAACCGTAGAAGAGGCATCCATCAGTATGGCATCACCATCTTCAACCATCTCTGCGGCCCAATGGGCGATGCGGCGTTTGGTGGGGGCATTGTCGATGGGCGCGGAGGTGAGAAAGGGATTATCCAATTCCAGTTGATTGGCTAATACGGCTCCGCCACGCACGCGCTCTAATTTTTGTTCACTCTCCAAGGTTGTTAAGTCGTTGCGTATGGTGCCTTCCGATACATCCAGAATTTCAGCGAGGCGGGTGACTTTGATGCCTGGCTGTTCTTTTAGCAGGCGTAAGATTGTTTGGCGGCGTTCAAATGTTGTTAGCATGTTTGAGGACTCATCTTTGTTGATTAGTGTATCGTTTTTTGGTTCGTTCATTATTTTCCCGCAATTTCAATAAAATTCAACGCCCTATTTTGTGCAAATTTGTTGTTTTTGTTGACACAGTGTACTAAACATGCTACGATTTCGTCAAGTTTCGACAAATATCAACAAATATCAACAAATTTTGATTGAACTGTGAAGGGAAGCGATGGATGAACGATAAAATCCCAGTTATTCGGATGCGTCATGTCTCAAAGTCTTTTGGTGGTGTTCATGCCTTGAAAGATGTGCAGCTAGATATTTTTTCTGGTGAAGTTCATGCGTTATTGGGGGAAAACGGCGCGGGCAAATCGACGCTCATCAAGGTGATTACCGGCGTACATCAACCCGACGAAGGCGAGATTGATTTGAACGGGGAGCGTGTTTATTTCAACAATCCGCGTGAAGCCCAACATCAGGGCATTGCTGCCATTTATCAAGAACCAAGCCTGTTTCCAGACCTGTCTATTGCCGAGAATATTTTGGTGGGGCGTCAACCATTGCGTGGTGGGCGCGTTTCCTGGGGGCAAATGAATAAAGAGGCGGGCGCCTTGTTAAAGCGGTTGGGTGTCGATTTGAATCCCCGCACCAAAGCACGAAATTTGAGTGTGGCGCAGCAGCAAATGGTGGAGATTGCGCGGGCGCTTTCGGTTGAGGCGCGGGTTCTCATTATGGATGAGCCGACTTCTTCACTGACGAGCAACGAAGTGGATGAGCTTTTCCGCATTACCAAGCAACTGAGGGCAGAGGGAACGGCCGTTATCTTTATTTCGCATCGACTGGAAGAACTATTTGCCCTGGCAGATCGCGTGACCACCTTGCGTGATGGGGAGTATGTGGGCACTCGTGAAATGGCCGATGTTACCACTGAAGGTCTCATTCAAATGATGGTGGGGCGGAAATTAGATGATTTATTCCCCAAACAAGCCGTTGAAATTGGCGAGGTCGTGTTAGAAGTTGATCACCTGTCTGTAAACGGCGCATTCAAAGACATCTCTTTCAAACTCCATGCAGGCGAAATTTTGGGCATGGCTGGACTGGTAGGAGCGGGACGCACAGATGTGGCGCGTTCCATTTTTGGTGTGAAACCAGCCACTGCTGGCGAAATTAAAATTGACGGGGAAACTGTTGAAATTAACAGTCCGCAAAAAGCGATGGCCCTGGGTATCGGGTATGTGCCGGAAGATCGGCAAAATCATGGCCTCATTTTGCCCATGACAATTGGTGATAATGTGACCCTGCCCATGTTGGATACCTACGCCACGAAGGGCTGGTTGAATCCTAAAAAGGAAAAGGCCGCGGCGGTTGAAGGGGTGCAAAAGCTGGAAGTGAAGGCGTATGGCATTGAGCAAAAAGCAGCGGAGCTATCAGGTGGCAATCAGCAAAAAGTGGTGTTGGCGAAGTGGCTCAGCACCAACCCGCGTATTCTCATCCTGGATGAGCCGACAAGAGGTATAGACGTGGGTACGAAAGCGGCTGTTCATGGTTTGATGAGCAATCTCGCGTCTCAGGGCATGGCGATTCTTATGATTTCATCGGAACTGCCTGAGGTTTTGGGCATGAGTGACCGCATTTTAGTGATGCGTGAAGGGCTGCTTACCAAAGAATTTGACCGCAGTGATGCCACGCAAGAAAAGCTGATGATGGCCGCGACTGGCACTGTTGAAGCAGCCCTCCCCTAGCCCCTCCCAATGGGAGGGGGATTTGCTTCTCCCCCCACAGGGGGGAGATTGAGAGGGGGGAAGCCCCCAGGTATTTAGACTGAGTTTGAAAAAAACAGGAGTTCTCATTTATGGCTACCACCTATAGCGCAAACGACGAGAAAAAAGGAAACAACCTTTTTCTAACGTTGGTGCGGTTTCGAGAATTGAGCATCATGATCATCATTCTTTTGCTGGTGATTCTTGTGTCTATTCGTAACCCAGCCTTTTTGTCGATTGAAAATTTCCGCGATATTTTGCTCAATATCTCAATTTTAGTGATTGTAGCTTTGGCACAAACAATGGTCATTATTACACGCGGTATTGACCTCTCGGTCGGGTCTATGATTGGCCTGGTGGCGATGATGGTTGCTTTTGTGACGGTCTCGTTTCCTGAGATGTCGCCTTTGGTCGCGGTTTTGTTGGGTATGGCGATTGGCTCTTGTTTGGGTGCGTTTAATGGCTTTTTGATTACGATGGGCGGCGTACCCCCGATCATTGCTACGTTGGGTACGTTAAGTATTTATCGGGGCTTGATTTTTGTTTACAGTGGCGGGCAGTGGGTGAATTCCTACGAAATGCCAGACGGTTTTCGGGCTTTGGCCAAAGGCGCACCGTTGGGGATTCCTAATATTATTCTGATTGCTGCTGTTGTGGCGGTGCTGGTTCATCTGTTTTTGAATTTCACTCGGCCAGGGCGCGATATTTATACCATCGGCAGTAATCCGGATGCGGCAAAAGTGGCTGGTGTGAATGTGACGCGCACCACTTTTATGGTGTACGTAATCTCGGGTGTTTTGTGTGGGTTGGCGGCCGTTTTGTGGGCATCCCGTTTTGAGTCGGCACAGACGAATACGGCGCTGGGGTTTGAACTGCAATCGGTGGCAGCATCGGTGGTGGGCGGCGTCAGTATTTTGGGTGGAAGCGGCTCTGTTTTGGGGGTGGTTTTGGGGGCCTTTCTGTTAGGCATTATTGAAAATGCGCTGACGTTGGTGCGTATTTCCCCGTTCTGGCAGTTGGCAGCACAGGGTTTGTTGATTTTAACGGCCGTTATTGTTGATTCTGCTATTTCACGGCGGTTGCAGCGCTTTGGGGGTGAGTCATGACTTCAAAACAATCACTTGGTGACTTTTTCAAACGTTGGGAATGGCTCTTGGTGCTTCTTATTTTCCTCGTCACCATCGTCAATGCGCGCCTGACCCCCTATTTTTTGGATACCCGCAACCTCATGCGAGCCACCTCAGACTTTATGGAATTAGGGCTGATGATGCTGCCGATGGTATTTATCATCATCACGGGCAATATTGATCTATCGGTGGCGTCGATGATGGCGATGTGTGCCTCGCTGATGGGGTGGCTCCATATGCAAGGCACGAATATTTGGGTGGCGATGGCTGCCGCTTTACTGCTTGGGCTTCTGGCTGGTTTTCTCAACGGGTATCTGGTAGCCAGGGTGAAACTGCCTTCGCTGGTGGTGACGTTGGGTACATTCGCTTTTTATCGAGGCATGGCGTATGCATTGTTGGGAGACCAGGCCGCACGGGGTTACCCTGAATCATTTACCTTTTTGGGGCAAGGTTCTATCGGCAGTATACGTTTCCCTTTCTCTGCTGTCTTGTTTATTATTTTTGCCGTTATTTTCAGCTTGATTTTATACAAACTGAAGTTTGGCCGATATTTGTATGTGATTGGTAATAATGAAGAAGCGGGTTTTTACGCCGGTGTCAATGTGGTGCGCACGAAGCTGCTTATTTTTATGATGTCGGGATTTATGTCGGCGTTGGCGGGCATTGTGCTGGCGGCACGTTTTGGCAGCACCCGTCCTGATATTGGCACGGGTTTGGAGTTGGCGGTGATAACGGCCGTTGTGCTCGGCGGTGTCAGTATTTCAGGCGGCAGTGGCACGATGATTGGCGCAATTCTGGCGTTGGTTTTAATTGGCGAAATGCGTTTTGGCATGGGGCTGATCAATATTCCCGGTCAAGGGCAAAACATTGTCATTGGCTTTCTCCTGATTCTTTCTATTTTAATTCCCCACGTTGGCCGCGAGCTGACCAGTGGCAATGTGAAGGTAAATAAGGCGATGGTGGGGAAAACGGCCGTTGCCCTCATCATGATTGCCCTGTTCGCTATTTTCTTCTTTTGGTCTCGTACCTTACTCATTGCGTAAGTGTGATTCAAATCAAGGAGGTCATACATATTCATTGAAAAACAAGTCATAGGTTCAATAAGGTTTTTGAAAAACCTGACAGGTTTATTAACACGGTTGCCTGTAAAGATGATTTGCCATGAAAAATTTTTTGAATGGCAAGACACAGCAATAAACCTGTCAGGTTTGTCCAAGATATGGTTGTCCAAGATATTGAGAAGATTAAATAATTTAAGGAGAGTTAAGATGATGAAAAAAATAAGTGCCCTGTTACTGTTAGTCCTGATGATTGGTGTATTGGCTGCCTGTGGCAGCACCGAACCAGCCGCCGCTCCCACCGAAGCCCCGGCTGTGGCCGAAGAAGCTGCACCCGCCGAAGAAGCCGCACCTGCCGAAGAAAGTGGCAGCAAAACCTATGTCTTCGTTCCCAAAGGGTTAGGCATCCCTTACTTTGACACCGCCAACAAAGGCGCCCAAGAAGCTGCCGCAGAATTAGGCGTTGCAGTCACCTACACCGGCCCAGCCACCGCCGACGCCACCGAACAGATTCAAGTATTAAACGCGCTGATCGCCCAAGGTGTTGATGGTCTCTCCATTTCCGCCAATGATTCAGACGCTCTCGTGCCCACCGGCAAAGACGCCATGGAATCCGGTATTCCCGTTGTCAGTTGGGATGCTGCTATTGCTGAAGGCGGCCGTAATGCTCACATAAACCAGGCAGATGCAGAAGGCATTGGTGTCGTTCAGGTTGAAATGGTTTCCGACTTGATTGGCGGTGCTGGGCAAATTGCCATCCTGAGTGCCACCTCCACCGCCCCTAACCAGAACGAATGGATTGAATACATGAAAACCGAACTGGAAAAGCCGGAATACGCCGACATCGAACTCGTAACAGTCGTTTATGGTGATGACGAAGACGAAAAAAGCTACAACGAAGCTATCGGCCTGATGCGTACCTATCCTGATCTGAAAGGCATCATCTCCCCGACCACCGTTGGCATCGCGGCGGCGGCTCGCGCTGTGCAAGATCAAGAGAGAGTAGGCGAGGTCTTTGTCACTGGTTTGGGTACGCCCAACCAGATGCGTGAGTATGTCAAGAGCGGCGCTGCGCCAGCTTTTGCCTTGTGGAATCCGGCTGACTTAGGCTACTTGTCCATCTACGCCTTAAACGCCATCGCCACCGGCCAAATCGAAGGCAAACCTGGTGATACGTTTGAAGCAGGGAAATTGGGTTCATACACCATCGCTGAAGACGGCTCAGTCTTGTTGGGTGCACCCACCGTATTCAATATCGACAATATCGACGACTTCGACTTCTAATCCGAGTAAGGCAATGTTTTGTGGGAGACCTCCGAGGTTTCAAAAACCTCGGAGGTCTGTCTCCCCATTGAGTTTAACTGGAGTCAGCCATGAAGCGCGTTGGTTTTACCCTCAAAGTCCGTGCAGACAAATTAGACGAGTACAAAAAGCATCACCAACAAGTATGGCCGGAGATGTTAGACGCCTTGCGCGAAACAGGCTGGCACAATTATTCGTTGTTCTTACGGAATGACGGCGTTTTATTTGGCTATTTTGAAACGCCACACAGTTTAGAGCAAGCTCAATCGTTGATGGCAGAGAAAGAGATCAATACAAAATGGCAAGAATTTATGGCTCCCTTTTTTGATGCCAATGCTCGACCCGATGAGATGTTTTTAGAACTGGAAGAAGTTTTTCATTTAGCTTGAAATTTTACCCCGTAAACCTGGAGAACCTATCATGACCGAATCCCCAAACCCAGCAAATATCCATACCGCTTACAAGCTGGCACAAGAACGGTATGCGCAACTTGGCGTTGACACGGACGCGGCGCTCAAACAATTGGCACAAATTCCGATCAGCCTACACTGCTGGCAGGGGGATGATGTGGGTGGCTTTGAAGACCCTGGTCGCGGACTCAGCGGCGGCATTATGGCGACGGGCAATTATCCCGGCAAAGCCCGAAATGGGGATGAACTGCGGGCTGATCTCGATATGGCCTACAGCTTGATTCCCGGCACACACCGATTGAACTTACATGCCATCTACGGTGACAGCAATACGAAGCTGGATCGTAATGATTGGCAGCCACACCATTTTGATCGCTGGATCGATTGGGCCAAAGCAAACAATCATGGCATCGACTTTAACCCAACCTGTTTTTCCCATCCAATGGCGGATAGTGGCTTTACATTGGCAAGTTTAGACCCCAATGTACGTGATTTTTGGATCGAGCATTGCATCAACAGCCGTGAAATCGCGGGTTATATCGGCAAACAGCTAGACAATCCTTGCATTACCAATGTATGGGTTCCAGATGGTTACAAGGATACGCCCGTAGATCGGCGTGCCCATCGGGTGCTGTTGAAAGAGAGTTTAGACACGATATTTTCTGCCGAGATAACAAACCCTGATTACAACCTTGATGCGGTTGAATGTAAGTTGTTTGGCATTGGTTCTGAAAGTTATGTGGTTGGCTCGCATGAGTTTTACATGGGCTATGCTGTGCAAAATCAGACGTTGCTGTGCCTGGATGCGGGGCATTTTCATCCCACTGAAGTGATATCAGACAAAATTTCATCAGCGTTGTTGTATGTGCCGGAATTATTGCTGCATGTCAGCCGGGGTGTGCGTTGGGACAGTGACCATGTGGTCACGTTGACGGATGAATTGCAGGCCATCATGCAAGAAGTGGTGCGCGGTGATTATCTGCAACGGGTTCATATTGGGCTGGATTTCTTTGACGCGAGCATTAATCGAGTAGCGGCATGGAGTGTGGGGACGCGCAATGCGGTACGCGCTTTGCTCATCGCGTTGCTGGAGCCTGTCGCCACTATGCGGGAACTAGAACAAAACGGTGATTTTACGGCTCGTTTGGTTTTACAAGAAGCGTTAAAGGGAATGCCTTTTGGGGCGGTGTGGGATTATTATTGCTGGCAACAAACTGTGCCGCTTGACACAGCTTTCCTGGATGATATTCGGGCTTATGAGGTGGCGGTTTTAGCCAGTCGATGAGGGGGAAACGGCCGTTGTCACCTCCCGCACAATCTCCAAATAAGCTTCTTTAACGGCCGTTTCAAACGCATTCTTCTCTTTTCTCAAATTCCGGCGCCACCAGCGTATACCGGAAAGCTCTTGCAAATCCCACCAGCCCACTTCGTTGAAATGATCAACGGGGACGGGAAACGGCCGTTGTACAATCCGTTTAACAGTGCCATCAGCCGCCACCAACTCATTCGTCCACAACTGGGAAGAAACGGGAACCAGTCCGTCATTGTCACCAGCCTGTTCATAGAGAAACTGGTAGCTTCCTTTCAGCAGCAGCATGATATTCTCAAATTCCTGAGACCCGGCATACGTTTGGTACAAAACGGGATTGCTGGCTTCCCACTCTTCTGCGACTTCGTTGAAGGCTTGCCGTTTCGTTTGGGTGAGAGTGAGGAAACCATCCAGGTCGAAAAACGGCCGTAGGGTGGCAAGCACCTCCTCCCCGCCGTGCGCCAGTGCATAATCTGCCAGCACCGTGCCATTGTGGGGTGTGCCGATGCTGGTGACAGAGGCCACGCTGGCCGCCATCGCCCGTTCCTGATAAAGCATTTGCCGCGCATCCAACCCGCCCATGCTGTGCCCGATGATATGGATTTTCTCCTGCCCCGTCTCTGCTAAAATTTGCCGAATTTGCACAGCCATTTCGCTGGCACGTTTTTCCACCCCAGCCGCAAAACTGACGTTGGTGTGGTGTACATCGTACCCATGCCGTTCCAGATAGGAGGCGATGCCTTTGAAATAATGGAGCCTGTCAAATGCCAGGCTCATATCCCACAGGAACAT
>JACSSI010001006.1 GCA_014879345.1 Anaerolineae bacterium
GTTTGAACTTATTGAGTAGCCTTTCTTATTGGGAAGTGTAAACCAAAACGTCGTCCCTTGGTTAACTGTGCTTTGGACGTCAATTTCCCCGTTGTGTGCCTCGACAATCGCCCTGGCTACGGCCAGCCCTAAACCACTGCCGGTACTATTAGCGATTCGAGCACGCCCTTGGTCTACGCGATAAAAGCGTTCAAAAACATAGGGCAAAGCCGAGGCAGGAATACCAGTACCACTATCTTGTACAGACACATGCACCCTATCGATCTCGTCCATTAGTGTTACAGTTATTAGACCTCCATTGGGTGTATGGCGCAGCGCGTTGGAAAGTAGATTGATGAGTACTTGTTGAATACGCTGGCGGTCGATATTTAGTAGTGGTAACTCCATCTGGTTATCCAGGTTTATGATAATTGATCGCTCAACCGCGACCGATTGAAAAGATTCAATTGTTTGGGCAACTAGCTTGCCTATATCGGTGGGATGCCGATCCAACAGTAATTGATTTGCATCAGCCAGAGATAGTTGGCGCAGGTCTCCTACCAACCTCCCTAGCAGTTGTGTTTTATCCAAAATTGGATCAAGCGCCTCTAATGTTAAAGGGAAGATACCATCTTGTAATGCTTCTACATTGCCTTGAATGACAGTTAGCGGTGTGCGTAGTTCGTGAGCAATGTCGGCAGTCATTTGACGACGCAGCGTTTCAGCCTCAACAAGGCGCTTGGCCATCTGGTTGAAGGCAATCGCCAAATCTCCAATTTCGTCACCGGGTGGTATGTTTACGTGCTGTTCCAAATTGTTGGCAGCCATATTTTGAGCAGCCACCGTCAATTGACGCAGTGGACGCACCATCCGCCAAGCGATGAGTCCGCCAAAGAGCAACGCCATACCGCTGGCTGCCAGTACAGACAGTAAAATGGCCTGATTCACGTGCTCTAGAAAGTGGCTGTTTTGTTCTTCAGATTGGACACCGGCAGTAACCAGTACGGCGGCCACCTGCTGATTATTTACAATGATTGGTGTACCGTTTCTTTGCAGCATGTCAGTCGATATCTGCTGCCCTGTCAGTTCGGCAGCGCTGTCGGCCACAATACGGCCGTTAACGTCAACCAACAGCACCCGATCACCCGTCATAGACCACATTCCTGACCACCATCCCATCTCGCTTTGCTCTTGCATTCTATCGTCCATCATCATCCCACCCATCATGTTGTCGGATCTTTCCCACATCATACCGTCATCCATCATAGTATTGGCTGATGATGTTAATAGGGCATCTACACCAACCCAACTACCCTGACTGGCATAATAGCTGCTTAGCAGCGGGGCGAGTGCTTCTGCTTGTTGTTGCTGGTTGGCTGTTGTGTAGATGGTGAATTCACCGACCATAGCGCGACGGGTCAGGCCAGTAGCAAGTAGACTGCCGCCCACAATCACTACCAGAAAAGCCAGCATCAGCTTGGCAAACAATCCTAGACGCAGATTGCTAAATGGCATCGTTAAACTTGTACCCTACACCAAACACGGTCAGAACAAAAAGCGGTTCGGCTGTGTTCGGCTCAATTTTGGCTCGCAGGTTTTTAATATGACTGTCCACAGTTCTTTCCAGCCCCACGTAATCTGGCCCCAAACGGTCTACCAACTGACTGCGGGTAAAAGCGCGGCCGGGTACAGTTGCCATCGCCTCAAGCAAAGCGAATTCAGTAGGGGTCAGATCTGCTTCATTGCCATCGACGCTGACAACGTGGCGTATTTTATCAATTGTCAATGGCCCAGCCTTTATCTGATTTGAGGTCGAGGGGAATGCTTGGGTTCGTCGAAGCACAGCGCGTACCCGTGCTACTAATTCCCGTGGGCTAAATGGCTTGGGCACGTAATCATCAGCGCCTAACTCCAGTCCGATAACTCGATCTGTTTCTTCAACACGGGTGGTTAGCATGATGATGGGCGTTTGCCCGGCTGGAGCTGGTGTTTGGCGAATTGCCCTGGCGACATCCAATCCATCTAGTGGCTGACCACCTGGAGGAGTAGG